>CAYUIC010000017.1:11217-18192 GCA_964444675.1 uncultured Gammaproteobacteria bacterium
TGTTCTTCAAATCGCGTTGCACTTCCGGATCGTCAAAACGACGGCCGATTAAACGCTTAACTGCGAAAATCGTATTTTCCGGGTTTGTAACGGCTTGACGTTTCGCGGTCAAGCCAACCAAACGTTCGCCGGTTTTTGAAACGGCGACAATTGAAGGCGTGGTTCTGTTACCTTCGATATTTTCAATGATTTTAGGTTGACCTCCCTCCATGATAGACATGGCGGAATTGGTTGTTCCTAAATCGATTCCTAAGATTTTAGACATATTATTTTTTTTCTATCTTAATTTTATTAGGTTTTGCTTCCGGCGCTTTCGGAATTGTAATCTTTAAAATCCCGTCTTCGGCCATAGCTTTTGTCTCGTGTCCCAAAACATGGGTCGGCAATTGGATTGAGCGGTAGAAAGAGCCGCGGCGGATTTCTTTGCGATAATAGTTTTTTTCATCAATCTCGCTGGTCTTTTCCGCTTCACCTTTAATTGACAAGACGTCGTTCTCAATCGAGATATCGACTTTTTCCGGGTCAATGCCGGCTAACTGAGTTTCGACAATGACATTGTCTTTGTCTTCATACATGTCGATGGCCGGAATGCTCGACATTTCCTCAAAGGGTTCAAGCATCGGCATCCATTTAATGAGTGATGTCATATAATTATGAATTAATTTTATATACTGCGACGCGCGCAGGGATTAACACTTTATCATGTAATTGATAACCGCCTTTCAATTCCTCGGCCACTCGTTCATCCAATTTCTTATCTTCTGTTTCTCTGGTTTCTACGGCTTCCATTAACAGCGGATCAAATTGTTTTTCTTTGGTAACAATTTCTTTTACCCCGTTATCCTCAAGGGTTTTTTTAAATTGCGAAATAACATGCTGCAGACCGGTGAGCCAATTGGCATCGGCGTTCGGCGGATAGTGTTGCAGTGTTAGTTTTAAATTGTCATAGACCGGAATCAAATCAAGAATAAGAGCTTCATTGGCGTAAAGCGCGAGATCGCGGCGCTCTTTGGCAGTTTGTTTTAGTAAATTTTGATAATCTGCCAAAGCGAGCTTATATTTGTGTTCAAGCTCTTCACAATTTTTTTCCCAATCGATTTTTTGTTCTTCTTGCATATTATTTTTTTGATAATTCTTTTACCAGGAAATCAATGCGAGCTCGGTTCGCGGCATAATCCATGCGCACCGGTCCGATTAATCCAACAAGTCCGACACGATCAGCTGCTTTATAGCGACTCATGATAGCCGAAGAAAAAACTCCAAACGGGCTGTCGCGCCCGATCATGATTTGCGGCTCAAAGCCTATACTGTCAAATACTTCTCCGACAATATCATCGATACGATCCATGATGGATGAAATATCATAAACCAGTTGCGGTTGATTAAACTCGGGCTGCTGAAACAAGTTGGAAATGCCGGTATAGTAAACATTATATTTATGAAAAGCCCAGACTACGGCCAAACCGGATATTGAAGCCAATTGTTTAGCCGAATGCTTGGCGCTCATTTCGTCATTCGGGTTGGGAATAGCCAGAACCTCTGCATCTTTCTTGGAAATCTCGCTCTGCGTGATATCTTTAGCATATTGTTCATAGGCCTTTTCCGTGGGAATTCTTCCGGCTGAGGTATAAGGCTGGATAATCCAGCCATCTTCTTCAAGCTCGGCCATATCGTTACGAACCGTGGCTGAAGAAACCGGCATATGATACTTCTCCACAATAGTGGAAGAAGCCACCGGGCAGCCCGTAGCAATATGTTCCTTGATAATTATTTCTAATATTAGCCTTTTTCTTTCATCCATACTAAAAAATGAGTTATATAAACTCATTTTATCACCATTAGCAATCTATCGTCAAGAGTGCTAAGTGTAAAAGGATAGCTTTTTATAATTGACAAGATAATAAAAATATATTATATTAAAATATAAAATAAAATAAAGACATAAAGGAGATAGAGATGCCATTAGTACGTTTAAAAATAGAAAAAGAAGTAAAAGAAAGTCACAAAAATCTTGGAGCTATATTCTCTTCAAAGTCACAACGTATTAAAAGTTTTATAGCTCAACACTTAAGTTGCAAAGAATATTCTCTTTCCGGTGAAAATATTAGCATTGAAACCACGCTCGTCAAAGAATTTTGCTCGAGTCTAATCAAGCCAATAGAGGTCGAAGTATTTTGTTCGCCGTCACAGGACAGACTGAAAAACCAAAAAAAAATTGCAACTTGTATTGCGCGCACGCTTAGAAGAGATCTTAAAATACCAAGACGTATTGGGATAAAAGTATTTTTAATATTTGCCGAGATCGGGTTTAACTAATTTGAACATATGTAAAAAAGCCGTTATGAAATTTCATAACGGCTTTTCAAATACTCTTTTTAGCGTTTTTTATATTCCCCAAAATACCATTGCATAAACTCTCTGGCAATTGGTGTTCCTGCTATGTCCCCTCCTTTTCCTTCTTCCACCAAAATCGTAATAACTATTTCAGGATCGTTATATGGCGCAAAACCCGTAAACCAACCATGCGGATCTTTTTTTGAAGACCACTGCGCCGTTCCTGTTTTTCCTGCTGCTTCAACCGGCAGGGCGCTCATACTTCGCGCGCTGCCCGAAGTGACTGTCTGCCGCATCCCCTCTCGGACAATACGCACCACATCATCGCCCACCAGGTTTTGCGCAAGGATTGTCGGTTCAATTGTTTGTTTACTATTACCTTCAGCGTCTTTGACTTCTTTGACCAAGTGAGGTTTATAGATGGTTCCGCCATTGGCAAAATACATTGTATAAGCGGCAACTTGCAGCGGTGTAACAATTAAATCACCTTGGCCAATTGCGACGTGATAGGTATCACCAACATACCAGGCTTCCTTTTTTGTTGATTCTTTCCATGATTTGGTCGGCACAAATCCCGCGCTTTCGTTTGGCAAATCAATTCCCAATGGCTTACCAAGCATAAACTTACGTAAGTAGGTTACCATGCGGTCAATGCCGAGTCCGGTAAAATTATCATAGCCTCCGCCAATATAATAGAAAAATGTATTGACCGATTCGGCAATGGCTTTTTTAACATCAGTTTGTCCGTGTCCCCCGCCTTTCCAATCAGGAAAAGTCCATTGTCCAACGCGCAATCCTCCGGTACTTAAGACGCTCGTAAATTCACTAATTACTTTTTCTTGCAATGCCGCGGCGGCGATCACCGGTTTAATGGTCGAGCCCGACGGATACTCTCCGCTCACCGCGCGACTATAGAGCGGCTGATCGGACGACTCTGACAATGCGGCGTATTCGTCCTTGGTAATACCGCGCGCAAAAATATTATTATCAAAGGTTGGCAAACTAATCATAGAGATGACTTCACCGTTACGCGGATCCATCACCACTGCAGCACCTTTTTTTAAACCTGTCCGCGCAAGATAACCAGCCATAATTTGTTCAAGTTTTTGTTGGGCCGGAGCATCGATTGACAGTGTTATATTGTTGCCCGGGACAGAAGCGGTTTCGCTGACAATCTTTTTTTCTTTGCCTAAAGCGTCAACTTCAATTTCTTTTACGCCCGGCTGACCGCGCAGACTCGGTTCCCATGATTTCTCCAGTCCGGCTTTACCAATATAATCAATTGGCGAATATTCTTGTCGTTTCTCGGCCAGTTCATCAGGATTTATTTTGCCCGTATAGCCAAGTACCTGTGAAAACGATAAGGAGGGCAGGTCATAACTGCGACGACTAGTTGAAGATAATTGTAGCCCCGGTACGGAAAAAGACTCAAGATAAATTTTAATCGCCTCGTCATACTCAATATTATCTGCAATAAATAGCGGCTGATAGTACTCGAGCTGCGAAGCGTCAAGCTTATTGATTGCTTCTTTAATTTCAGCCGCATCAAAACGTTTAGTTTCTGCAGCCAAACGATCGATAAGCGCATCACGCTCAGTTTTATCTTTGGGTAAATCTGCCGGAATACAATAAAGCAAGAAATTGGCGACGTTATGAACTAGAGCTTTGCCGTTACGGTCATAAATAATACCTCGATTTGCGTCAATCCGTTCGAGACGTAAACGGTTACCGTTAGCCAAGTCTCGATAATATGCGCCTTTAACAATTTGTAACCACAGTAAACGACTCCCTAAGACAAGTAGCAGAATCATTGCCGCAATACGTATTAAAGAAATGAAGCAGACAGGCAAACCGACGCCCACGGTCTCTTCTCCACGCTCGGTCGGCGTAAAAGCTTCTTCAACCCAGTGCCTGCGGAATTTGCCGGCAAAATTCCCATCCTTGAACTTTCCTTCTTGAATGATAAAGGGATCGGATTGTTTTTTGTGCCGCGAAGAAATCATACTAATGTTTGCTACTTAAAAATACCGGTCGTAAACGTCTACTTAAGACATGAAAAATATTAAAAGCGATAATCGCAGCAAAAATATTTACAGCCAAAGACCAGATAAAACTATAAAACAAGTTGCTGGCAGACGATACAATAACTCCGGACCAATAATCGAATAATAAGAATAAGCCGTCATACAAAATGGTTACCGCTGCCGAAATAAGCGCCACGGAATACAAGGAGCGGTTAGTCATGACCTTTTCAAATAAAAATGCGATGAGAGCAAGCGTCACCCAGGTCATACCGAGATACATGCCGAATGTTCGAAATGAAAACAATTCAAGGACAAGCCCGCCGAGCAAAGCCCACCAAGCCGCCACGCGCAAATTACTCAATAAGACGACAAAAACTAAGGCCAAGGGAAGAAGATGTAAACGGAAGAGGCCGTAAGGCAAAGTGCTGATTACGGTAGCGTCAAGCACGGCGACCAAAGCGATCCCCAAGGCATACAGGCTTATTTTGAGGTAAAAGAAATTTCTGTATGGCATTATTTCAAAATAGCGACAAAACGCAAATCATCAAAGTTCGCCGCAGGATCTATTACGGCGCTTTTCCAAAGCTTGTTGGCCTCAGAAACAACCCTACTCACTGTGCCGATTAACAACCCGCTCGGCATATTTCCTTCAAGCCCCGAGCTCACAATCATTTGTTTTTCACTAATCTCTTTGTCCTGGGGGATAAACTCGACAATCACGCTAATCCCCAGATCGCCGTGTGCCACACCGATGGTTGAGCCTTGACCTGAAATTGCCGCAGATAAACGGCAATCCGAACTGTAGAGCAGACAGGCTTCAGCCACATTGCTTTTCACGGCGGTTATTTTACCGACCAGGACGCCTTGCGAACTGATAATCGGCATACCAACCGCTATCCCCTGGTTTGCTCCTTGATTAAGGGTAATAACATCTCGATTCCGCCAACTGTCTTCGGGACGTCCGCGTGCGATAATCTGCGCGAGCTGCAATGACTTAGTTTGAGTTTGCGCAAAATCAAAATAATTACGCAAACGCCTATTCTCGTCTTCAAGATTGTTGAGGCGGGCATTCTCGGCAGACAAACGGGCATTTTCCTCTCTTAACTCGTTGAGTGTTCGTTCAAAATCATTCTCTGAAATATTGGAATCCGAACGCGGGTTAAGTCGTTCGGTTATGCGATACGCAAACGCCGCCACCGGATTAGCCAGACTGCGGAAAAAAGCCCCGACCGGGCTTAAAAAGCTGCCGGCAAGAATAATGACGACGATAATGATTGCGAGAACTGCCAAGCTTGCGATGGGGCGCTTATCCGGCATAGATTGTTATAATTCTTTAGTGCTTGGGACAACGACTTTACTGAGAAGGATTGGGTCTGACAAGAGAATACCCGTACCGCGGACAACGCAGGTGAGCGGATCATCAGCCACGCGTACCGGGATTTTTGTGGCTTGCGCGATTTCCTGATCAAGCCCTCGTAAGAGCGCGCCGCCTCCGGTCAGAATAATTCCGTATTCATAAATATCGGCTACCAGTTCCGGTGGAGTTGTTTCCAAAATCAATTTTATATTGTCAATCATTTGGTGAATGCTGCGAGACATCGCTTCTCGTATCTGACTGTCTGAGACGCGGAGCTCTTTAGGCAAACCGTTCATAAGATCACGGCCCCTGACCGTCATTTCCAGGGTCTCTTTCAAAGGCGCGGCTGAACCGATACGAATTTTTATTTCTTCAGCCAATTGCTCGCCGATCAACAAGTTGAATTCTTCGCGGATATACTGTGTGATGTCGTGGTTTAAAAAGTTCCCTGCCAAGCGCAAGTTTTTCCAATTGACCGCGCCGCCCAAAGAGATAACGGCGATTTCAGTCGTACCCCCGCCGATATCGACAATCATAGTCGCATTGGCCTCAGTGACTGGCAAACGGGCACCGACAGCCGCTGCCATAGTTTCTTCAACTAAATGAACCTGGCGAGCGCCGGCAGATTTTGCGGCGTCTTCAACCGCTTTTTTTTCAACTTCGGTAATATCAAGCGGAATGCCGATAACGACGCGCGGACGCGGCACGAGCGTAAATTGTTCAGTATGCGCCTTATCAATAAAATATTTCAACATCTTTTCGGTAACTTCAAAATCTGAAATGACGCCGTCAACCAAAGGTTTAATAACCTGAATATGCGCCGGGGTTTTTCCAACCATGCGTTTCGCTTCATCGCCCACAGCAAGAATTTCTTCAGTACGCATGTTAACTGCGACCACTGACGGCTCATTAATAACAATGCCCTTGTCCGGTGTATAGACGAGGGTATTGGCTGTTCCTAGGTCAATGCCTAAGTCTTTGCTGAATTTTCCAAATAGTGAGTTAAACACAAATAAATTTATTTAAAATGCTCGACTGCTTTATTAATCTCCACGAGCTCCGCCTTATCACTGCTTCTGCCTTTTATTTCAACGCTGTCATTTGCCAAAGTTTTTTCACTGACAATGATGCGCCAGGGGCAACCGATTAAATCCGCATCGGCGAATTTCTCGCCGTTCGTTGCGCCGTTTCGATCGTCAAACAAAACATCATGTCCGGCGTCCCCCAACTTCTTATACAACGACTCGCTTGCTTCTATTA
>CAYUIC010000017.1:18202-21232 GCA_964444675.1 uncultured Gammaproteobacteria bacterium
GATCGAGTAAGGCGCGACTTCTTCCGGCCAGACAATTCCTTTATCATCGGCAAATAATTCAACAATGGTAGCCATAACCCGAGCCGGACCGATTCCGTATGAACCCATAATTACAGATTTTTTCTCGCCATCCTCATCAACAAATTTCAAATCAAGCGCGTCGGAAAAACGAGTACTTAAATTAAAGATATTTCCCACTTCAATTGCCTTCTTTTCTACAAAATCATCGGTCTTATAACCTATACTACTAAGCATCTCATCATTAAAGACCTCCTTATTAACGGCAATCTTTGCCTTTTCATTAAGATAAACGGTGTCTTCGCCCGATTCACTAATAGTTTGAAATTCATGTGAAAATTTTGCAAATACTCCGCCGGAAGCATAAGTCAGATATGTCTGATCGCCTATTCCCAAGCGTTTGAAAATAGCGTGATAGGCTTGCTTTAAAGCTTCATAACGTTGCACGTGCTCTTCTTCAGTGCGTGAAAAAGTATATAAATCTTTCATGAGGAACTCTCTCGTACGCATAATGCCGCTGCGAGCGCGGGTCTCATTGCGGAACTTTGTTTTGAAATGAAAAACATTGCGAGGTAAATCACGATATGAACTAATAAACTCTTTCATCATTTTTGTCATCGAAGCTTCATGCGTAAAGGCCAAACCTAATTCGCTCTCGTTCTTTAATTTTGTCTTAAACCAAACATCGACATTTATATCGCTCCATTGGTCAGTGGGTTCCCAGGTTTCCTTGGACTGCAATGATGCCAATTCAACTTCTGAAGTCGCATCAAGTTTATTCATCTCTTCTCGAATGATCTGTATGATTTTATTAATTACGCGTAAACCAAGCGGCAAGTATGAATAGACTCCGGCCATTTCCTTGTAAATAAAACCAGCTCTCAGCAACAGAATCGCATTTTTTGAAGCCTCATCTTTTGGAGCTTCTTTACTGGTTTTGGTAAATAAAGTAGTTTGTCTCATAGGTATAAAGTCCTATCAGTTTACCCAAAAATCACGTCTTTGTCAAAATCAAAAAGACTGCCGCGTGGCAGTCTTTTAGTACACAAATTGTGTTCATTAGGCCTCCTTGCGGCGCGACCAGTTATTCCAGATAACAAGTAAAGGCGAAGCCAAGAAAATTGAACTATATGTTCCGAAGAAAATACCGACCAAAAGAGACATGGCAAAATATTTAATCGACGGACCGCCGAGAACGGTGATAGATAGTAAGACAAGTAAGACGGTTACAGAAGTATTCATGGAACGTACAACAGTCTGATTCAAGCTTGAATTGACGGTTCCGGCAAAGTCCTGATTTGAGCGCGGCAGATTTTCTCTAATACGATCAAAAACTACAATGGTATCATGAACACTGAAACCCAAGACAGTTAATGCGGCCGCTACAAACGAAATGTTGAACTCGACATTATGAAACTGTCCGAGGTAGGCATAGAATCCAAGGACAATAACTACGTCATGGAAAAGTGACAACAATGTTGCGATACCGTATTTCCATGATGAGATTGGTCGAGAAACTTTTCTAAAAGCCCAGGCAATATACAAACTGATTGTCAGTAATACCAAAAGAATCGAGTAGATGGCTTTGCGCTGCAATTCATGTCCGACAGAAGGACCAACGGCTTCAAAACGCAGTTCCTCTATACCGGGAGCACTCGCGCCTTTGGAAATTGCCAATTTTGACAAACGCTCGATCATAGCTTGATGAATTTCCTCAGAAGTTTCCTGGAAACGGAAAATCATGCCATTCTTATCGCCCGGTTGAGCGGTTAAGCTGTGCAGATTCAAGTCCTGCAAAGCGGCTTGAGCTTCATCAATACTCGGCGGATTAGCCGAATAACGAATTTCCAAGATACTTCCTCCGGTAAAATCAATACCGAGACGCAGTCCCCAGCTAAATAAAGCTACCAAGGAAGCCACTACTAAAACCGTAGAGATAGAAACCCAAAGCGTTCGTTTGGAGATAAAGTTAATCATAAAGTTTAGGATGATTTTCTATAACCGATAAGCCAATGGTGCTTTTCAAACCATTTTTCACTGAACAAGCGCAACAGGGTGCGGGTCACGGTGATGGCTGAGAACATGGAAATAAGAACACCGAGCAAAAGCGTAACGGCAAATCCTTTGATGACACTGGTTGAAAACTCAATCAACACCAATGAAACAAGGATAGTTGTAAAGTTTGAATCGCGAATTGACGGCCAGGCGCGGGCAAATCCTTCTTGGATAGCCATAGACAACGATTTGCCGGCTCGCAGTTCTTCCTTGAGGCGTTCAAAAATAAGGATGTTGGCGTCGACGGCCATACCAATCGACAATATGAATCCGGCAATACCCGACAAAGTCATAGTCACCGGCCACAATTTAAAGATCGCCAAAGATAAGAGACCATAGACCGCCAAAGCAAGGACTGATAATACGCCCAAGAAACGGTAATAGATAATCATGAATAAAGCGACCAGTATCAAACCGACAATACCAGCTTTCAAGCTGTTGGAAACGGATTCTTGACCCAGTGAAGCTCCAATGGTCTGTTGATTTACCAAGGTGATAGGCAAAGGCAAAGCACCGGCGTTCAGACGTTTGGTTAGGTCGCGCGCTTCGACAATCGTAAAGTTTCCCGTAATGACGGCTTTACCTCCGCTAATAGCTTCGTTGACGTTTGGCACGCTGATTGGATAACCGTCAAGATAAATTGCCACGGGCTTGCCGACGTTGCGGCCGGTAATCTCTTCAAAGAGTTTGGCCCCTTGTTCATCAAATTCAAGACTTACTTCAGGAGTGTTGTCTTGCTGGTTGAACTGGACTGTCGCGCGTTTCAAGTTCTTTCCGGTCAATTCCGTATTCTTCCATTCGCTGTCCGGACCTAGGTAATCTTCGGCTGACTTTGTTTTAATCAAAATGTGACTGACTTTATATTCAAAATTTTCCGCAGTCTTATAAATAATGTGATATCCGAATTTTGATTCAACTACATACGCTGTCCCAGCTTTGGAATTCTCATAAACAACA
>CAYUIC010000018.1:0-20571 GCA_964444675.1 uncultured Gammaproteobacteria bacterium
AATATCCTTGCCCGTTGGAGCACTAACAGTTTCGGTTTCTACTTTTGTTTCAATTATTTCTTCTTCAATTGGCAATATCTGAAAATCATTTGAGTTATTATTTGTATCAAGATTATCTTTTCTTTCAATGTGTTGTCCACCCTCGGGATTAACGGGAAATGCAGAGCCTTCCACAAAAGCATTCGCCGCCTCACCCCAGCCAACGCTATCAATGATTTCACCGCTGGCGCCTTGACGGAGCGCCACGCCATTATCATTGGCAATGGTTTGAGTTGAAGAACTGTCAGCGTTAATCGTCGCGGCAAAATCGGCATTTGCCCAAACATGATACGCGCCGGGGTTAATCAGCGTTTCACTGGTCCAAGATTTTAAAATCGTATCGCTTGTCCCAGTCTTTGTTCGCTTGACCAGCCGCATGCCATTTAAGTCGATCGGCGTTGTTCCGGCATTATACATTGAAACATAATCTTCGCTTGTCTTACCGGTTCCACCGGTAATTTGAATTTTTACTATTAAGATTTCGCCCGGCGAAACCGCGGATACACAAAAAGCCCAAGCTAAAAAGCCTGCGCTTGCGATGCTAATAAGCACCGCGCGGCAAAGCCGCACCCCTCCTTGATGCATATGTTGTCCAATTAATGATTAATTGGAGAGTTTTTTCTTAAACCAATCGACAAAAGGTATTTTTGAAGGGTCGACATGGTTAATGATAGATACATAATACGACAAGTAGCCGCCAAATTGCAAGAGCTCAAGTCCTTGTTCTATTTTTGTCTTAGCTGAAAGCTGGTATTTCACAACGCTAACCCTATTTTGCCTGAAAATTTCTTGGCTAAGATTTATTCGTTTCTGTATTTTCTGATCATCAAGATTTGATTCGATAAAGAGGGCAATCAGTCGTTTACGATTTGATTTCGGGAATGACAGTCCTTCGAGCGCATGATGATTCATGTCTGAAACTGTCAGGAAAAACGAGCTCTGTTTAGCGCTTTCATTGAATTGGTTGCGCAGGGTTTGTGCGTTTCCCGCAAAAAGCGGGCCACTGACAATCGCGATGGTTTTGCCTTTCATACGCTTGGCAAGAACGCGGGCCGGATTCTGAGAAGAAGCTAAAATCTTGCTATTTTTAGCCAATTTTTTAGCTGCTGTGCTCAATTCTTTGAGTGATGATTTTGGTATTGCGTTAAGGGCGACTAAGACGTTCATTAAGCCGCAGAGAGCCGCTCCGACGCCGAGACGCGGTTGATTTGAGAGGTTGGCCGTTATAGGGAATTGGAAAAGCGGCAGTCTGTCCTTGTGAGCTTTAACAGCTAAAGTATTTTCTCCGATTGCGGTTAAGGCAATGACCAAAGCTCCGCGTTGTTTGGCTTTAGCGTAGGCGACCAGAGGCTCTTCCGTCGTTCCTGAATATGAGGAAACAATGTAGGCGGTATTTTTTCCAACGTATCCTGCAATCTCATAGCCCGGATCAATAGCCACCGGAATCTTTAATTCTTTTTGCAAGAGGCTAGTGATAATATGAGCGCCCAGATTTGATCCGCCCATACCGTTTACCACGATATTGGTAATCGGTCGTTTTAAGCCGCTTGCGTTTGTCCAGGTGCCTTTAGAAATAGTCTCGGTAATTTGTTTACCGAGCATTGCTAAAGAATTTTTATATAGCTCTTTGTCTTTTTTTGTTTTGAGAGATAGAAACATATGAAATTATTATACCTTAGAACAAGGTTTTTTGTCGATTCTTTTTCTCTTCCGGCGAAAAAATATTTACCACGCCATACTGTCCATCAAAACCGGGTTGGATAAATAATTCTCCTTCGCGCATACGGCGGATGCCCTCGACGACTTCGGCTGGAGCATGAGTTTTGATTTGTTCGAGCGGCATTTCTAATAATATCTCAAGTTCTGGTCCAAGTTTTGAAAGCATTTCGGTATGGGTCGCGAGCACCTCTTTTGAGTTTCTGCTTTTAATTCCAAACGCTTCGCAAATAATTTTATCAAGTTCGACGGCTTGTCTGTATGGCACGGCATTTTTTGGTTTGAAGCCCTCGGGTCGATCGGCAATTTCAGTTACACGATTTAAAACGCCAATGACAAGAGCCTTGCCGCAGACCGGACAAAGATTTTTTAGTTTTCTCGATTCTTCGGGCAGGCAATGGAATTTGCAGGCGCGATGTCCGTCAATATGATACATTCCTTCTTCAGGCCAAAATTCTATTGAATATAAAATTTTAGATTTATTGTTTGTCTTAATGATTTCATAAATCTCGTCGTAGCTTGGATTTTCTGATAAATCAAAAACATTAGCTTCGCGCGCTAAATTAGGCAAAGAATGAGCGTCGGACGATGAAAGCAAAGTTAGATTATCAAGTTGTGACAAACGCCAGTTCATCGCCGGATCGCTCGACAAACCGGTTTCATAGGCATAAATATGTTCGGTTTGATCATGAAAACATTCTTCAAAAGTATTGAACCCAGACTTAGATCCGAAGATCGAAAACCACGGCGTCCAAATATGCGCCGGATAAATTAAAAATTTTGGGTGAATGGCCAAGCACATTTTTACCAAGTCAGGACATGACATGCCAAGAATCGGTCGACCGTCGGAGCGAATATTATAATCTTTGTCTAATTGTTTGTTCAGTTCTTTGGCGGCTGCGAGACTCGGAGCCGTGACCATGATATGCACCCGGCGTGCTTTACCATTGTCTTTGTAAATAAGCGACAGCTCGGTTGATAGAATAAACTTTGCTTTGCCATCACTGCCTTTTAGTTTATATAAACCGCTTGAGCCGATTTCTTCCAGTTCTTTTTCGATTGATTTAAACCAAGCGGGATAGGTAAAATCGCCGGTCGCCATAATATGAATGCCTTTCTCGCGACAGACACGATCGATGTTGGCGAGGGTCAATTGCGGCGAGCACGCCCGTGAATATTTGGAGTGGATATGAAGGTCTAAAACCGTTTTCATAACTGGCCGATAATCTCTTCAATAAGTTTATTAACTTCTTTATTCGTTTCTATCTTGATTTTCTTTCCTGGTAGCTTTTCATACACTGATTCTTTGTCATTGGAATATACTGACATATCGCGCTCATGATCATGATGTGCCGGATGACGTGGACGAGTGTCAAATCGTTTCATTTTTTCTTCGTCAGAAATCGTACAAATAATATTAATGATATTTACTTTATGTTCATCAATCCACTTTTGAAATGTTGTATAATCTTCTTCCATCATAAATGGAGCTTCTAACATAATATCGATTTTGTTAGCGACCATACGCTCGGCCAATTCTAGAATAAGAGACATTGAAAGATGACTGCTTTTTTGACTTTCTTCAAAGGTTTTCATTTTTAAAAGAGTATAGAGACTTTCTTTTAAAATGTCCTTATGAAGACAGGCGATATTCAGTTCTTTAGACAGGGCTTGAGCCAGGGTCGTTTTCCCCGAACCAGGTAAACCGCAGATGATGATTAGTTGTGACATATTTGTATTATATCAAGATATTACTCTCTTGACTTAAAGTGTCAATATAACAAAAACCCGCATTATAATACGGGTTTAGTAAAAACTTAATTATCTAAGCTTCTGAAGAATAATACTTGCCTAGTAGGAAGGCGCGAAGCATAATATAATTTAGCCAGGGTGAGTTGATTGATGACAAAATTTTTGAACGGATAATTACGCAGCTTCTGTATCTATGTATCCCATGTTTATCTTTTTTCATAAGAGCATAGCGGTATAACTCAGTAATAGTGTCTTCAGGTTTTTCAAACAATCTTTTTATGCTTTCATTGATCGGAACACTGATGCTGTTAATAGATTCTATGGTTCTCTTTGGTTTTGAGAAATACGCTTCTTTTTCGTGTGTTTCTTTCGTAAAGATAAGCAACCTGTCATTGTCGATTTTGAAGCCGCTGTCAATGAAATCATACTGTGATTTTGTTCTTTGATAAACACTGAACTCAACCAAGAAACTGTCACTCACATTATCTTCAGTTGATATTAAGGCTATATAACCGGCTCCGGTTTTAGCTATAATATCATGAGGACGATGAGGCCCAGTAGCGTGTTCTTTTTCTGGCGCCTGTGGCCAGCTAGCTAGAATATCTTTAGATTCTATTGTTTCCAATATATTTTCTCCTTTTTAGTAAAGAACTTTTTAATATCCATTTATATCATTAATATACGATTTTGTCAATAGCACTATTTTGAGACTTAATGTTATAGTGTTGATATGATTTTCTTCCTCTACGGCCCGGATAGTTACCGCGCCACTCAAAAAATTAAAGAATTGCGTGATAAATTCATTACGGAAGTTGATCCGCAAGGAACGAGCATTGTCGAACTTGATGGCGCTAAACTGACGCTTCAAGATCTTTCAGACGCGTACAGCTCTCAGTCCTTATTCGCCAAGCGGCGTTTTATTTTGATTAAAGATATTTTTTCTTCAAAGAAGAAAGAGCTTGCCATAGACTTACTCGAGTTCTTAAAGGCGGAAAAGAAGAATGAAAATATCTTGGTTATTTATGAACCAAGCTTGGCTGAGAAAGGTAGCGGCGCAAAACTAACCATTGGACGCATGACCAAAGATAATAAAGTTGGCGCCCTACTCAAAGACGAGAAAAAATTATTAGAATATCTTTTAAAAAATGGTTTTGCCCAAAAATTCATGACCCTTTCAAGTTCGGAAACACTTAAGCTTATTTCCCGCATAGCAAAAACCCGCGAAGTTTCAATCTCCGTTCCGGCCGCTAACTTACTTTTGCGCATGATTGGTTTGGATTTATGGCGTTTGTCCGGCGAAGTTGATAAACTATGCGCCTATAAGATAGCCACAGCAGTTGATGAAGCGCCGATTATCGGTGAGCAGGATGTCAGGCTTTTAACGCCCGAATTGTCCGCGGAAACTATCTTTGCATTAACGGATGCTTTGGCTGCAAAACGCGCCGACACCGCCCTACGTCTATTGCGTCAACAATTTGAGAACGGCGCAAGCGCGCAATATGTCATTTCCATGTTGTTGTGGCAATATAAAACTTTGGCATCTATCCGCCAAGCCCTTGATAACGGCACTAATCCAAAAGAACTTGCCTCAGCCGTCGGGCTCCACCCATATGTTTTGGAAAAGAATATCAACCAAGTTAGGCGTTTCAGTTTTGAGTATTTACAGAATATGATTTCTCGCTTGGTAGAGATTGATTATCGACATAAATCCGGGCGAGGCAAAGCCGAAGAATTATTACCGGCGCTCTTATCTCAGGTATAAAAAAATCCCCCGTAGGGGATTTTTTTTATTTCTTGGCAATCTTATTAACCGCTTTATGTAAACGGGACTTTTTACGATCGCGGGTGTTCTTTTTGAGAACGCCTTTTTGCGCCGCTTTATCGAGCGCTTTCAAGGCGGTCGTCAGAGCGAGGCGAGCGGCATCAACACCGCCAGTAGCAATGGCTTTCTTAACGTTCTTGATGATCAAGCCTAATTCATCTTTAACCGCGTCGTTGCGGCCTTGGCGACGAGCGCCTTTGCGAAGTTCTTTCTTGGCTGATTTAATTTGAGGCATAGTAGCTTTAAATAATTATGTTTTGATAGATTATCACGGTTTGTGTAATTTGTAAAGATTGACAGCGTTCTAATATAGTATAGGATTAAAGCATATGGAACCAATCACTCAAGAGATTCTCGATCTCGTAAAAATCAAGATGCGCGAGCAGGGCGCCTATGACAGAGATGCGTATCGCCAGGTTGTCGAAGAGACGATTGAATATTATCGCGAGCGGGGATTATTGACCGATGATGACAATGATGAGTTTATAGAAAACCAATTGTTGGATATGTGGAGTACGGTTCAGGAGAATTTGAAAAATACTGAAGAGGAAGAATAGTCAGAACCATAAAAAATATAAACAAAAACACCCTCCGAAACGAGAGTGTTTTTTATTTTGCGTTTTTACGGTTTATCATTGTCTGAACCGCGAGATACCGCTGAATAATCTCTTCTCCTGTCAGAACCACTGAATGACACTGAGAATACTGAGTTCACTGAATAATTAAATTAATATATGAATTATATAAAAAATAATTATTATAAATCAGAGATAACTTCAAAGATTATTAAATCAGCTTATGCGGTCCATACTGAGCTGGGTAACGGCTTCCAGGAGTTAATATACCAAAGAGCGTTACAGTATGAGTTTATCACTAATAACTTATTATTTGAACGTGAAAAAGAAATGGATATTTGGTATAGAAATAATAAGATAGGAGAAAGAAGAGTTGATTTTTTAGTAGACAGAGATATTATGGTGGAATTAAAAGCTGTAACTAAATTAGAACCAGTACATCTTGCTCAGCTTATAAACTATATAGAAGCATATAAAGTAAGAATTGGTTTACTTATTAATTTTGGTGCAAATAAAATAGAAATACGTCGTTTTATAAAGTAGCTCTCAGTGCCTCTCATTTTAATTCAGTGTCTTTCAGTGGTTCTGACTATTTAAAATGAGAAAAGCCAGGAACATTGTTCCTGGCTTTTGAATATTATTTTTGTCCGAAAAATTCGTATTTACTGCCTATGTGAAGATTACTAATAATTTCACTCTTTTCTCCGGACTGAAGCAAAAGAGCATCTTGAATCATTAAGAGACTCAGTACCTGAGAACGCTGTTCAAGTGATTTAGCTGCCGTTTCAGTAATATCTTTTACAGCTGTTATTAGTTGATTACGGATCCTTTTTGCTCTGGTAAGAATAATTTCTTTATTCTTGGCTGATTCGTAATCACCGGTTACGCCGTAATGCAAAAGTTCCTGCAACGTGTGCGTAGTGAGTTTTACAGATACATGATTTTCAAATGTTTTTTTGTAGGTTATGAAGTGCTTACAATGTATGATAGCCCATTCTTTTTTACGGGTGTATCCCCAGAAATGCTCACTACTTCCCTCTTTAAACATAGGGGTTTCCAGTTTATATCTTTTCCATGGTGGATTAAAAGGCCAATGGTGGCCGAATACTCCCTGAACTTTTGATAACTCAGAGAAACCGCTAATTTCATTTTTGTTATTCAGTTCACACAACGTCATTTCATCGCCGCTACCAGGGTTTTTAATGAAAAAGGGTATATCTATAAAACAGGGGAAAGATGCTTTCTCAAGCAGCGGGCTAATAATAGCGACGCTGTCTTCAATCAGTCCTATGTAGGTAGGAATATCTAACGTTGAAATTTTTTTTATTCGATGGTCAGTAATCAGTTTTTTTATTAAACCGAATGTCTGTAGCCACATGTTTTTAATGGACATTATTATCCTCCTTGCAAGGCTCACCTTGCAATATTTAGTTTGACTATCGGCTCACCAATAGATAGCTAGATTTCAGCAAAAATATTTGGAAAAGTCAATACAAAAACACCCGTTTTACAACGGGTGTTTATCTGCAGTATCTTGTGGTGTTATTTAATTCCCAGTTCCTTCTTCCTCGCCTCCGCTTTATCAAGCGTTACTTTGCGGAGACGGATGTTGAGCGGGGTAACTTCGACGAGTTCGTCATCGGAAATATATTCAAGCGATTCTTCCAAGTCCATAGTTTTCGGCGCCTTAAAGTGTTCGGCAACACCGTCACCTTTCGATCGCATGTTGGATAATTGTTTTGCTTTGCAGACATTGACTTCCAAATCTTCCGAGCGAGCGTTTTGTCCGACAATTTGACCTTTGTAAATAGGAATACCCGGGCCAAAGAATAAGATGCCGCGATCTTGAACATTCAACAATCCGTAGAGGTTGGTAGCGCCGCTTTCATACGCAATAAGCGAACCGCGATCGCGTTCCGGCCAAGGCGCGCTATCTTGGCGATAATCAAGGAAGCTTGTATTGATAAGTCCGAGTCCGCGCGTATCAGTTAAAAATTCTGAGCGATATCCGAATAAGCCGCGGGTTGGCATAATGAAATCAAGATACGTGATATTGCCGTCTTTGCGCATATCTTTCATTTCAGCGTGACGAGTGCCCAATTTCTGAATGACGGCTCCTGAATATTCTTCCGGAACTTCAATAAAGATTTCTTCATATGGTACCATCGTTTTTCCGTCGATTTGTTTTGTAATAACTTGTGGGCGTGAAACTTGCAGTTCATATCCTTCACGACGCAAACGTTCAATTAAAATTGCAAGGTGAAGTTCGCCGCGTCCCGATACGATCCAGCCGCCGGCCGGATTATCATCAACATTCAAAGCCATATCATTCTCAAGTTCTTTCATCAATCGTTCTTGGATTTGACGGCTCGTTGTAAACTTACCTTCTTTACCGGCAAAGGGAGAATCATTAACCATGAAAATCATTTTAACGGTCGGCTCTTCAATATGAAGCAAGGGCAAAGCTTTTGGTGCTGTAGGATCTGCGATTGTTTCTCCGATAGTAATATCATCGATTCCCGAGATGGCGATAATGTCACCGACGCTGGCTTCTTTAGCATCAACGCGCTCGAGGCCCGAATAGGTCATTAAGGAAACTAAACGATGAGTGGAAATTTGACCCTTGCGGTTGATCAAAGCAATTTGCTGTCCGCTTTTAACAACGCCGTTATAAATTCTGCCTGTAGCAATACGCCCTTTAAAGGCATCACCGGAAATTGTCGTAATCAAAATTTGCAGAGGAGCTGTTGCGTCGCCGCTTGGTTCTGCAACTTGTTTTAGAATCGTTTCAAACACCGGAGAAATATCTTTCATATTTTCCATGTTGTCATCAAGACCGGCCAAACCGTTTTTCGCAGAAGCGTACACGATTGGGAAGTCGATTAAATGATCGGGCGCACCAAGTTCAACAAACAAATCAAATGTTTTGTTCAAAGCATAATCGACACGAGCGCCGGGTTTATCAATTTTGTTCACGACGACAATAATACGAAGATCAAGTTCCAAAGCTTTTTTCAAAACAAAGCGGGTTTGCGGCATCGGGCCTTCTTTGGCATCGATTAAAAGCAAGCAACCGTCGGCCATTTTTAGGACGCGTTCAACTTCACCGCCGAAGTCGGCGTGGCCCGGGGTATCAATAATATTGATCTTGGTGCCGTTATATACGACAGAAGCATTTTTAGAGAAAATCGTAATACCGCGCTCTTTTTCCAATTCGTTCGAGTCCATGATTAACTCAGTCCCCGCATCCTTATTAAGGTGCGTGGCGGTTTGTTTAAGCAAAGCGTCGACCAAGGTGGTTTTCCCATGATCGACGTGAGCGATAATAGCGATGTTACGAATATTAGCCATAGTATGTAGTTGGCTTACTATAGCAGAAATATGAGAATAATCAAGCCCGCGACGATGCGATACCAGCCGAAAGCGGCAAAGCCGTGTTTTTGGATATAAGACAAAAACCATTTAACCGCTGCGAGCGCGGTAAGAAAAGCCACAATAAATCCGATGGCAATGAGGAGCCATTCATTTTGAGAAAAGCTGAAATCGCTTTTAATAAGGTCAAGACCGGTGGCTGCGAGCATTGTTGGAATAGCTAACAGAAAAGAAAATTCGACAATATCTTCGCGTTTAAGTCCAAGCGCCCGACCACCGATGATTGTCGCGGCGGAGCGTGATACGCCGGGAATAACAGCGATGGCCTGAAAAATACCAACCCAGACCGAGCGATGAATTGAAAGATTTTTTTCCTTTATTTTTTCAGCAAAGAAATATTCAAAGATAATGATGATGACTCCGCCGATAATTAAAGCCAGGCCTACGGCATACAAATTTTCGAGTAGCACATTTTTAATGACGGGGAAAAGCAAAAGTCCGATAATGGCTGTTGGCAAAAATGCTGCAATAATATGAAGCATGCGGGTCCAGCTTGTAAATATTTTTTTAAAATATAAAACGACAACCGCAAGAATCGCTCCGAGTTGGATATAAATATTAAAACTGGTGACAAAAGGCGACAGTCCGACATGCAAAAGACGGTCGGCAATCATTAGATGTCCGGTTGAAGAGATTGGCAAAAACTCGGTGATGCCCTCAACGATTCCGAAGATAAACGCTTGTATAATGGTCATATATTGTATGTTATACTTTCAGTATATCATTAACGTATATTCATGAGCGAATTGCTAAAAAAATTCCCCCAAGCTTTGCCCTTAAAAAAGATTATCGGGCCGAGTTTTATTATCCTCGCTTTCGGACTGGGTTCAGGCGAATTGATTTTGTGGCCCTATCTTACCGCTAACCACGGCCTTGGTTTAATTTGGGCGGCATTGCTCGGCATCACATTCCAATTCTTCATTAATATGGAAATCGAGCGCTATACCTTGGTGAAAGGAGAAAGCGTTTTTGTCGGACTAAGTAAGCTTTTAAAATGGACGCCGTATTGGTTTATTCTTTCAACTTTCATCGGCTTTGGTTTGCCGGGCATCGGCGCGGCCGGAGCGCAATCATTGGGCGCAGCGATTGGGCTAGAGAATTTCAAATGGCTCGCTATCGGAGCATTTATTCTCATGGGTCTAATTCTCAGTATCGGACGCTCGGTGTATTCATTGATGGAACATCTGACAAAAACGTTAATCTTAATCGGCGTACCGTTTATTTTGATTTTAGCAATTTTGGTAATTGATTTTGATACGATCAAAGCCCTGGGTCGCGGATTAGTCGGCATGGGTGACGGTTTCCGCTTCATTCCCGAAGGAATATCCTTAGCCGCTTTTCTCGGAGCCTTTGCGTATTCGGGAGCGGGTGGAAATCTTAATCTGACGCAATCGATTTATATTAAAGAAAAAGGTTTTGGTATGGGAGTGTATTCGCAGAAAATTGCCGGATTATTCAAAGGTAAAGCAGTCGATAAGCATCTTAAGCTCGGCGGAGAATCATTTGCGCTTAACGCGGAAAATATCGGTAATTTTCGCGCCTGGTGGAAACGCATTAATACCGAACACGCCATTGTTTTCTGGTTTCTCGGATTTATTTCCATGGCGTTGTTGATGGTCTTATCATACGCAACGACCTACGGAGCGGCAGATAATACGCAGGGTATTAATTTCATTATTAACCAGGCATCGCATGTCGCGTTCGCCATCGCTCCCTGGGCCGGCACGGCTTTGCTCGCGATTATCGGCATTTTGCTCTTGCAAACTCAATTGGGCGTTATCGATTCAACGTCGCGCATCATGGCCGAAAATTTTGCGCTTAAGCGGATGGAAAAAACCAAATCTGACAAAGTGCCTCTTTCTAAAATATATTTTGTTTTTGTATGGGCGCAGATCGCTTTCGGCATCAGCCTTTTCTTGCTCAATTATTATGAACCGCGCAGCTTGATTGTTGCCGGAGCCGTCATTAATGCCTGGGCGATGATTATTCATATTGTCTTGGTACATTATCTCAACAACAAACACCTGCCTAAGATTTTTCAACCGGCGTTATGGCGTAAAGTCGTCATGGCATTAATATTCATTTTTTTCATCGGCTTCGGCTGTATTACGCTGTGGTCTAATTTTGTCGGAAAGTTATGAAACGATTTGTATTAATTGCCATAGTATTTATTTGCGGCGCGGGTTTAATGATTATGGAATTGGTTGGTTCGCGAATCTTAGCTCCGTATGTTGGAACTTCTTTAATTGTTTGGACGACCTTAGTCGGCATTATATTGGCAGCCTTATCTTTCGGATATTGGATTGGCGGACGCTACGCGGATCAATATCCCTCGCCTAAGCATTTGGGGGCCATTATTGTTTTAGCGGGTTTATTTGTGTTTTTAGCTTTATGGCTTTCACGTTTTTTGCCCGAGATAAATCTTATATTGATTAACTGGTTTTCCTTGGGGGGCGCCGCCTTTTGTATCTCTTGTTTACTTTTTGTTATTCCAAGTATTCTACTCGGCGTTGTGTCTCCCTTTGCGCTTCGTTTGTCACTTAATGAAACTGCTCACTCCGGTGCAATTGGGGGACAGCTCTATGCGTTCTCTACGCTGGGCAGCATTGTCGGTACTTTTCTTGCCGGCTTTGTTCTAATTCCTCAACTTGGCAGTTTTAAAACCTTAGCTCTTGTCAGTGTGATATTGGTTTTGTGTGGCGTGATACTATTTCGCACAAAAACAACTCTGATGATTACGGTTTTTGTTGCGCTAGGCTTTTCTGCGGTTTGGAGTAATGCATTTGTATTCAGCCCCAGCCCAAATGTCTTAGCTGAATATGAAAGCGCTTATAATCGACTGTTTATTGTTAACGGTATCTCTCAAAAAACGAAAGAACCGATTTTAAGTATTATGTCCGGCCCGCATATTTCGCAATCTGCAATATTTAAGGATCGTGACGATCTTGTTTTTGAGTATACGAAATTTTTCCGTTTGGCTGATTATTTTAATCCCTCGATTAAGCGAGCTCTAATGTTGGGGGGAGGAGCTTATTCTTTTCCTAAAGATTATTTGAAAAGTCATAGCGGAACAATGGATGTAGTGGAAATCGATCCACTCTATACCCGACTTGCGCAAAAATATTTTAAGCTTCCGAGTAACGTGAGATTAAAAGTTCATCATGAAGATGCTCGAGTATTTTTAAGTCGTCCTCAGGAAGCGTATGATGCAATCTATGTTGATGTATTTAATAATGCTGGTTCAGTGCCGTTTCAATTAGCTACTCAAGAAGTTGTTAAGCAAATCTTTGATCGACTTTCTGATAACGGTGTTGTAATTGTGAATGTTGTAGGTTCTTTTGAAGGAGTAGGTAGACAATTCATTGAAAACGAATACGCGACATACCAATCAATATTTCCGGAAGTTTTGCTTTATCCGTTAGATAGTCTTGGAGGGGATAATATACAAAATATTATGCTAGTTGCCTTAAAAAACCCCTTAAGCGCTAAAAATAGTGTCATAACAGAAGAACAGAAGAGTTTTTTATCGAGGCTATATAAACAGAAGATAACGGGCGATATACTGACAGATGACTGGGCCCCAGTTGATTTTTACCTATCTGGATTATATTAAAAATAGCTAAAATTAGAGAAAAAATACGATATTATGCCAATGCCCTTGACATAATTTTTTATATATGTTATTATACTTTTCATAAGTTTGTTCATATACAATTGAGACGTGGTGAGCACAAAACTCAAAACAACAAACTGCTACAAAAAGCAGCACCGTAACAATACAGAACAATATATTCATTGATCGGATTTACCTTGGTTGCCAAGGCGCAGTAGTCTTCTCAGAATGAGAAAGACAATATGAATTACTAGTTGATCAGATAACTAGGAATTGAATAGAAATCTATACTAAAGCAAATGCGACGTGGGTCCTAACTTCAATGACGAAGAGGACATTAATAACACAAAACAACGCATAGCTAGAACGATGCATCAACGGCAACATTGAAAGCAACACACGCAGAGTCGCTCACCACAAGTCTCAATCTTTGGTCCTGGCCAATACCGGACCACAAATAGAGCTCGTTTTTCGAAAGAGAGACGAGCTTTTTAACATCCAATTTGATTTTTCTTGAACCGGGTGGCATACTGGCAATGTATTATATTTGTATGTCAGGACACTCCAAATGGGCGACAACTAAACGTGCCAAAGCCATTGTCGACGCTAAACGCGGCGCAGCTTTTACCAAAATCGCCAATATGATTAGCATTGCGGCACGCAAAGGCGCCGACCCGTCAATGAATTTCGCGTTGGCGCAGGCCATTGAACGAGGGCGCAGCGTCAATATGCCTAAAGACAATATTGAACGCGCCATTAAACGTGGCGCCGGTGGCGAAGGCGGAGAGCAGCTTGAAGAGCTTTTGTATGAAGGTTTCGGACCCGCGCAAAGTCAGTTTGTTATCAAGGTCGTAACCGACAGTCGTAATCGTGCGGCCGCCAATATCCGCCACACTTTTACTAAGCACGGGGGCAGTATGGGTGCGGTTATTTGGAATTTTGAAATGAAAGGAGTAATACTGGTGGCCGAAAGTGTCTGGGAGGCAAGCAAAATGTCTTGGGATGATTTTATGCTCGAGGCAATCGATAACGGCGCTGATGACATGAAACACGAAGAAGACGGAATCATCATATATACTAAACCCGAAGATTTGATTAAAACCAAACATTGGTTAGAAAGCAAAAAGCTCCAGGTTGAATCTGCAGAAATTGAATATGTCGCCAAGGAAAAACTAAAGCTTTCCGAGGAAGACAAAGCAAAAGTTGAAACCTTTATCGATGCGCTTGAGGATGATGAAGACGTGAGCGATTATTTCTCAAACCTCGAATAACTCTTATGAACAAACGAATTATTATCGGTTTTGACCCGGGCTTGGCGGATACGGGCTTTGGCGTGATTGAAGACCGGGGAGGAAAATTAATTTGTCTTGACTACGGATCGATAAAGACTCCGGCTAAAACAGAAACATCCGAGAGACTGGCAACGATTTACACAAAAGTTTGTGAGATTATCAAAGAGTACAAACCGGATATTGTCGGTATTGAAAAATTATTTTTTTCCCGTAACGTAACCAGCGCTTTATTAGTAGGACAAGCGCGCGGCGTGGTTCTGCTTGCAATCGAGCAAGCCGCTTTGCCGGTGATTGAGTTTACTCCGAACCAGGTGAAGCAAGCCGTTTCGTGTTACGGCGCAGCCGGAAAATCTCAGGTACAGAAAATGGTAAAGATGATTTTGAATTTGAAAGAGATTCCGAAACCGGATGATGCGGCGGACGGACTCGCTATTGCGATTTGCGCGAGCGGCAATAAAAATTTTTCATAGTTACTGAACACAAATTGTATACAAAACCATTGACTTTCATGGTTTTTTGTGCTATTATGACTATATCAAACAAAAACAAAAAGAAATGTTCGACAATCAAAACAAGCTTGAGTATGTAGGGTGGAAACTCTCATACAAGTTGATAAAAAAGAAAGCAATGGATCAGGAGCTCAGCTGGACTGGGCTCGCTATTAATCTGTCCATTGCTTTTTTTATTGTCGCGTTCTCCGCAGCGTTCTTAAATGTAGCGCATCATTCCATTCATGCTGATTCGAAAAATTTAATTGAAGGTCAGCGCTTGATTGAAGCAGGCGCGTTGGTGCGTTCATTTATCCCGACCGCACAAGCCGCTTCGATTGAACCTGTAGTTATTGCAGCGGAAAAGAATACGTATTACACTCAAATCTCTCAGGGTCAAACAGCAACACAGACTATACGTTTTAAAAATAATTCAAAAAGAATTATCAAGGCATCAGAGCTTAGCTTTGAAACCGGACCGGCTTTGCGCGCTTTTTCAAAATTCAAATCGGATGATTGGATTAGTTATTACCAGCCATTCAAGATCAAAACCGATCTTAAACCCGGACAGAGTGTAGATGTAAGTTTTCCATTGAAAGCTCCGACGTCTTTCGAGGGGATGGTTCAAGAAAATTTCCAGTTAGTAATTAATGAGCGGCCCGTTTCCGGATCGCTCGTTCGCGTTTTTATCACCGTGGTTAAGCCAGGCTCGGTTCCAAGCGTTCCGAGCGCCGCCCCGGCAGCTCCAGTACCGAGTCCGACAGTAGTTCCCGTAACACCCGAGCCTGCTCCCGTTCAAGTTCCCTCCGCCGTAGTTTCAAATCTATTGCTTTCTCAGGAGCCAATTTTAAGAATTGGTTTATTCAATCCGAGTGGCGCGCAGCGCGTAACTTTTAATGGTTTGTTTGATGTTATCGCTTCTGCAGAAACATTATTTTCCGCAGTTCCGACAGGACAGGCTGTGTCTGTAACTTATGATCCCGCTTCCCGGCGTTACGCCGTTACCCTTGGCGCTCAAACCAAGCTAACGGCGTCGCCGATTCGGTTTGTCCCGCGACTTCTTGACGGTGTTTCCACTCTACTTGATTATAAGAACGGTCCCACTTGGAATCCAAGCGCTTCAGATAACCGATTCCGCGGAATCATTGAGTATCGTT
This sequence comes from uncultured Gammaproteobacteria bacterium, assembly GCA_964444675.1. GTDB lineage: Bacteria > Patescibacteriota > Patescibacteriia > Patescibacteriales > Patescibacteriaceae > Patescibacterium. The sequence continues at coordinate 15,887 of CAYUIC010000018.1, forward strand.
ATGTCGAGCCGGCAAAAAAGATTTGGTTTATCAATGAGCTTGGTATTGAAACCTATCTGAAAGGTATGGCCGAAACCTCAAACGCCGGCGCTTTGGAATATCAAAAAGTTATGGCGACGGCGGCCAGAAGTTATGCCGTGTATCATTATATGCGCGGTTTAAGTTTCGGCTTGACCGATGCATCAACTAAACACGCCGCTGATCATTTTCATATTGATTCATATTACGATCAAGTCTATCGCGGATATAATTCTGAAATCCGTATGCCTCGCTTATCCGCAGCGGTTGATGCGACGCGGGGCGTCAGCGTGACATATCAGGGTAAGCCGGTGGTCACTCCGTATTTTTCAAATTCAGATGGACGTACGCGCGACTGGACCGAAGTCTGGGGCGGATCGGCCGTTCCCTGGCTTAAAAGCGTGGTTGTCCCGTATGATGCCGGCAAGAGTTTATACGGACATGGCGTAGGTCTTTCGGCTCGCGGAGCGGTCTATATGGTGGATGCTGGACAAGACTGGCAGAGCGTCCTAAAGTATTTTTATAGCGGCATTGAGTTGCTGAAGATTTATTAACTGAAAACGGTCTAAAAGGCTTCCTACTTGTACCAGGAAGCCTTTTTTTATAGTAAAAATTATTGTATACTGAAGAGGCGCAGAAGGCGTCTTTTCTTATTTTTTATGTATCTTGAACGACTCGAAGTACAAGGTTTCAAATCATTTGCTAACAAGAACCAACTCGTTTTCCCGGGAATTGTTGATGGCGACCGCCGAGGTTTGACCGCGATTGTCGGTCCGAACGGTTCCGGCAAATCCAATATCGCCGATTCGGTCCGTTGGGCTTTGGGCGAACAGAGCATGAAAACTCTGCGCGGCAAAAAATCAGAAGACATTATCTTCTCGGGTTCGGATAAGAAGGGAAAGCTCGGCATGGCCGAAGTGTCTCTCTTTTTTAATAATGAAGACCGCAGCGCCCCGATTGATTATTCGCAATTTGTTTTAACGCGCCGTTTGTATCGCGACGGAGAGAGCGACTATTTGATAAATAATACCAAGGTTCGTTTACTCGACGTGCAGATGATGCTTGCTAAGGCCAATGTAGGGTCAAAAACCTACAGCGTTATCGGACAAGGCACCGTTGAGGGATTTTTAAATACTTCACTTGCCGAACGTAAAGAATTTTTTGATGAAGCCACGGGTGTAAAACAGTTTCAGATCAAGCGCGATGAATCATTGAATAAATTACGTTTAAGTTTGGAACATCTCGGACAAGCCGAAATGTTGTTGTCTGAAATTGAACCTCGTCTTGCCAATTTGACCCGCCAAGTAAACCGTCTAAAGAAACGCGGCGAAGTAGAAGTGGAATTACGAGAATTGCAACTCGCTTATTTCAGGACGATTTGGCATGAGATTCATGATCGTTTTAAAGAATCGAATGATTCGTTGCTTGAGCTTGAAAAAAATAAGCAAGTTAAAGATAAGAAGCTTGCTTCGCTTACGCAAGAATTAGCCAGCCTGCAAAAACAAGGCGGAGTCAGCCAAGACTTTGAGCGTCTCCAACACGAATTATCAAGCTTTCAAACTCAGAAAGAAAAATTGCAAACTGAACGCATTAAAATGGAGGCTCGCTTGGAGTTGAAAATTGAAGCCGAGCATTCCTATATAACCAAAGAGATTGCCATTGAACTGCATAAGCGTTTGGAAAAATCTTTGGACTTGTTAGAAAAAGCCGAACTGGTTAATGATTTGGAAGGGATGAAGAAAGCTTTTAATTTAATTAAGAAGGAATTATCAGAGTTGCATCAACTCACCATCAAACACACCCAATCTCCGGCAAAACCGGTTGTTAAAAACGAAACTAACGTAGTCGAGAGGAATAAATTGGATAATGATTTGGAGAAAATAGATCAAGAAATCGCCAGCGTCCGAAAAAAGCTTGCGAGCTTTAACTCTGAACAGGAGGCTGAGCGCCAACGCTTGTTTGCTTTGCAAAACAGCATTCAATCCTTGCAACATGAAATTAATGAGCTGAGCAATAAGCTGAATGCTGCTCAGGTTGAATCAGCGCGCCAAGAAACGAAATTGGAAGATTTGGAAAATGCCATCAGACAGGACTTGGGGGGTTTGAAGGAAGTACGTGATGAACGCGCCAAAGAGTCGATTGACCGTTTTGCGGTCCAGGAAAAGATTACCCAATTAAAGCGCCAGATGGAATTGATTGGCGGCATTGATCCGGAAATAGAAAATGAATACATTTCCACTAAAGAACGATATGACTTTTTGTCCGGACAAGTAAATGATTTGCTCAGTACCGGTGAGTCTTTGGAGCAGGTAATTGTCGAATTAGATGCGACAATTAAAGAACGTTTTGATAAAGAATTCAAAATCATTTCTCAGAAATTTGAAGAATATTTTAAGATTTTATTTAATGGCGGTAATGCGAAGATTATCAAAGTCATGGCCGATGATGAATCGCTGAGCGCCGAGAATCCAACCGAGAAAGAAGAGAAGACTGATCAGGAAGACGCTGCCGTGAGCTCAGCTTCCGCCATCAAGCTTAAACGTATTAAATATTTGCAAAAGTATAATGCGACCGGTTTGGCCGGCATCGAGATTCAAGCAACCCCTCCGGGCAAGAAAATCAAATCGATTACCATGTTGTCGGGCGGAGAACGCGCGTTGACTGCTATCGCTTTAATCTCGGCCATCATCAGCGCCAACCCGTCGCCGTTTGTGGTATTGGATGAAGTCGACGCGGCCTTGGATGAAGCTAACTCTGAACGCCTGGCAAAAATTTTGGACGACTTGTCTCACAAGACTCAATTTATTGTTATTACTCATAACCGCGCCTCGATGATGCGCGCCGCCATGCTTTACGGCGTGACAATGCAAGAAGACGGAGTTTCCAAATTATTAAGCATCAAGATGGAAGATGCGAAATTCAGCCGATGATGTTATGAAAATTCTTAGTTTCCAGGGTACGTACTCATACAACAAAAAACAGACATATAAAGGACTCGTCGCACTGTGTCACTTTGAGCCATTTGATGATATTAATTTAGTCACGAGTGTTTCTCTTGCTCTTCAAAAGAAGGCGGGGCAGAAACAAATAATTTTAGTACCCTTTGTTCACCTTTACGACAAAGTCGCTCCGCCAAAAGAAGCAAAAAAACTCTTTGATGCTTTATTGAATAAGACTAAATTGTTGCATATTAATGTAGAAGCAGCGCCCTTCGGGGTTGAAAAAGAATTGAATATTTCTGTTGCAAAGCAGGACTCTTTAATCAGTTTTCTTAATTTTAAACCCACCTATTTAAACGAAGTTCGTCGTTTGTATGAAGTGTATGCCGAAGATTACGATATGCACATGATTAAGACGGGGCATTACCAGGCGCAAGAACGCATATATTTTGAAGTTAAGAAATATATTAAGTCGCCAGTGCTCGATTTAGCATGCGGTCCAGGATTTCTTTTAAATAAGATAGCAAATGATTTTTCAAAGGTGTATGCAAATGATATTTCAGGTGCCATGATCGATATTGCTAAAGAAAGAACAGTAAAAGCAAAGATATCGTTTACCAAAAGTGACGCGGTAACGTTGGATTCCTATAAAAATATAAAATTGGGAACTATAATTTGCTCAAATCTTTTCTATTATATAAAAGACAGGGAAAAAGCCATAAGAAGATGGAAAAAGCTTTTAACAAATGCTGGTAGCATTATTTTTATTGAAGAGTACCCCTTTATTAATACAAAATCAGAGTTTTTTGAAGGTAAGAAGACTGGGGTAACAAGCATAGTATCGCCGATTCCTCCCGAGGAAATAATTGCCTTAATGACTCATCACGGCTTCAAGCTTAAATTAAATACTAAAACTGCCATAGATAAGCGTCATGATCTTTTCGGCTTGGTTTTTAGTAAATAAGTAAATCAATGAAAAAATCAGAAATACGCAAAGACTATATAACTAATCGATACGTTATCATTGCTCCGGGTCGCAAAAAGCGCCCGCACGAGTTCAAGCCGCAAGCTACAGCGAATTCACATAACACTGAGTTCAGTTTTGACAAACTAAAGCCGAAAGCCCTGGCTTCAATCGGTCACGGACAAGGACAAATCATTGCGGTCGCTAATAAATTCCCGGCAGTAACGCCTAGCAACAAAAAAGCCTACGGCTTTCAAGAGGTTATTGTTGAAACTCCTGACCCCACACTCCGTTTGGCTGATTTAAACGTCGCTCAGATAAAAAATCTTCTTATAATGTATCAACGCCGGACTAAGTTCTTGTTAAAGAAGCCGCGCTTGAATTACATCCTCTGTTTTAAGAACGAAGGATCCGAAGCCGGTGCTTCTATCTCTCACGCGCACTCGCAGATTTTCGCAACGGAGATAATTCCCCCTTCGAGTTATAGAAACCAGTGAACGTTTGAAGGAATATCGAATCGAGCACGGACATTCGATGTACAGTGATATTACTAAAAAGGAAATGAAGTCAGCGCGTCGGGTTTTTGAAAATAAGGAAATCGCAGTGTTCTGTCCTTATGCGAGCGCGTATGAAAACGAAGTCTGGATCGTGAGCAAGCGGGAGATGGTTGATATTACAAAGTTGAACGACGCCGAGTTAAGCTCGATGAGTAAAGCTTTGAAAAAAATTCTGCAACCTTTGAAGCAAATGAATGCGCCTTTCAA
>CAYUIC010000019.1:0-20075 GCA_964444675.1 uncultured Gammaproteobacteria bacterium
CCGCGTTTGCCATCAGTTTTGATCGACATAGGCCAGGAATATTATTATTTTTATCATACCCGTATAAACAGCAGGCTTGTTTTTTAGAGTCTGGTTTACATTCATTCGCGTCTGCCTTGTAGCCGTATTTAAATGTGGTTGCCTTATACCCAGTAAGGGCGCGACAATCAATATCCTTTAAATTCTCAGTGGTTTTGCTTCCGTCGCTATTAACTTTCTCGCAACAACCGAATTGGAATAAATCAATTTTTGTAATCTGTTTAATCGGTTGAACTTTGAAATTAACTAAGCTTGTATTGATTGTAGACAGTAGCAAGAATGAACCGAGCGTCAACGCCAAGCCTGAGACTCCGCTGATGATCATGGTTTTTGCCTCGGATACCCCGGCACCTCCAGCTGCAGTCAGCCAGCGGACTCCGCCTACCATCACTACAATTATGGCAATAATGCCGACAATTCCGGTCGAGTATTTAAAGATTGCGATGATATAACCGGCTAAAAGCTGGGTGTTCGCGGGTACCACAACAGTTTTGCCGGCCGTAAAAGGGGAGTCGCTTCCTGGAATACTGACTTGCGGAGTGTATTGGAGTGGCTTTGATTCTTTAACAGCGCTTTTAGTGTCGCCCTCCTTTGTCTCAGTTGTTTGCATTTCCTCGGCTTTGAGCGCACGGCAATAACATTCAAAATCAGTTGCCGGTGGTCCTCCACAAAACCACTCTTTTTCGCCTGTTTGAGGGTTGGTGTATGGTTCGCTATTCAAACCCCAAATATTTGCATCCGGAGCTCCTTCAAACATGCAGCATTCGGTGCCATTTGAAGCTTGGTATCTTTTAACACACGCACCTTGTTCGATTGCAAAAGCAGGACCTACAAAAGACAAACTGGCCATTATACACAAAGAAATTTTAATAAAATGTTTCAGAAAAGTTCTCATATTATTTAATCAATTCTTGAATAATTGAGTCCAGATTATTTTCTGAAAGCGCTCCTTCATACTTTACGCCATTAAAAAACCATGTCGGGGTGCCTTTGACCTGTAGAGTTTGCGAGTCGGCATAGTTTTTTTTAACCAATGAAAGATATTTTTGGCTGTCAAAACATGTTTGGAATTGTTGGTTGTAAATTCCCAATTCCGCAGCAAGTTGTGCTAAATCATTTTTATCGGCGCCGAAGCTATCGGATTGATGTTGATACAACTTGTCATGCATTTCCCAAAACTTTCCTTGTTCGCCCGCGCAATACGCGCTTAAAGCCAGTTGAATTGAATATGTATGACCCGGCCAATCTCTAAAAATAATTTTCACGCTGTCTTTATATTTTACACTGGCTTGTCGCAACGCCGGGAAAGACGAGAGACAAAAGGGGCAGGCAAAGTCGGCAAACTCGACAATGGTCAGTTGCGGCTCTGTCGCGCCGATTGATTGTGTTCCCACTCCTTCAACTAAAGTTTTTCGTTCCCCGCTATATTCGCTAGCGGTGCTTGTTGGATTAGTCTCCAGCGTATAATTTCCTTCGCTGATTCTTTGGCTGCGATTAAGCACGTTGGCGACAAAGCCGATCAGCAAGAGCATTACAAACAGAGCAATGGGAACAATAATCACGCCAATGATGATTTTTTTAATCCTATGATGCCTGATTGTCTCGGTCGGAAGCATTTTATTGCAGATAATGTGTGAGTCAGATATACTTTATTATACACTGATAGTCAGGGTGATACAATCTTATGAAATTAATCTCATGGAATGTCAATGGCATACGCGCTGCGGTCCGGAAGGGCTTTGGCGATTTTTTAGCGTCAGCCAAGCCCGATATTCTTGCTTTACAGGAAATTAAGATTGATGATGCGCGTCGCGCGAAGGAAGCTTTTGATTTCAGGGGGTATGAAGAAATCTGGCATCCTGCCAAACGACCGGGTTATAGTGGTACGGCGATTTTAACCAAAATCAAACCATTGAAGATTATGAACGGTTTTAATATGCCGGAATTTGACGCCGAGGGCAGGGTACAGACCCTGGAGTTTTCCAAATTCTTTCTGATTAATGCATATTTCCCCAACGCGCGTCCGGAATTGGCCAGACTTGATTACAAAACCGCTTTTAACGCGGCCCTGCTCAAGTATGCGAAGAAACTTGAAAAAACAAAACCAATTATTATCTGTGGAGACTTTAATGTCGCGCGCGAAGAGATTGATCTTGCCCGACCAAAAGAAAATGAATTCAGCCCGGGATTTTCGGCTGAAGAACGTGAGTGGGGGAGAAAGTATATTGCCGCGGGTTTGGTGGATACCTATCGCCATTTTTACCCGGACAAGCTGCAATACAGTTGGTGGAGCCAGCGTATGAATGCGCGAGCTCGCAATGTCGGTTGGCGCATTGACTATTTCCTGGTATCAACTAAAATAATCAAGTCCGTGAAAAAAGCTTTTATTCTCGATAAGGTTATGGGATCAGACCATTGCCCGGTCGGCATTGAAATAGATTAAACGATTATGACAGAATTTAAGACTCATCATAGGTTTTATCGCGAATTGGTTTTTTATGTCGGCGTGATTGCGACAATTGTGTATCGCATTATTATCTTTTTAAACCGGTTACCAAACCATTTTTGGGCAGACATTGCATGGTATGTCGGCACCATCGGTTTCATTTGGTATTTTGCACATCGCTATAATATTGAAGAAAACCGTTGGTTAATTATTAAAGAAAGGAACCTGGAAGAAAAAGTTTCAAAGGGCAACGCGCTGTCAAGCGATGATCGCGAAGTATTGGTAAAAACTTTGCATAGCTTAGAATCATCAAAGGCCAAATGGAACTACATTGTTATTTTTGTGATTTCCGGATTGGCTTTGCTGTGGGATATTAGTCTTAGAATATTTAGCTGGCAGTTATGAAATACGAATTTGAGACAATTGAAAAAAAGTGGGGGAAGTTTTGGGAAGAAAATAGAATTGATCTGACCGAAGAACCCGGCGCCAAGCAAAAATATTATTCGCTTGATATGTTTTCATATCCTTCGGGCGAAGGATTGCATATGGGTCATACGCGCATTTATACCGCCAGCGACGTATTCGCCCGCTATAAGAAAATGAATAATTTTGCTGTTTTGCATACGACCGGTTGGGATGCTTTTGGTTTACCGGCTGAGCAATACGCGATTAAGAATAAAACACATCCTCGTTTGGCGGTAGAGAAAAATACCAAGCGTTTTAAGGAGCAAATGAAGAGCTTGGGCTTTTCATATGATTGGGAGCGGGAGATTAACACCACAGATCCGCAATTTTATAAATGGACGCAATGGGCGTTTATCAAGATGTTTGAAAAAGGCTTGGCATATGAATCGTTCGAGCCGATCAATTGGTGCCCCTCTTGTAAAACCGGCCTGGCCAACGAGGATCTTGAAGACGGACGCTGCGAACGATGCGGTTCTATTGTTGAGAAAAAACCCATGCGACAATGGGTGCTTCGTATTACTGATTATGCCGAACGTTTGTTGTCTGATTTAGATCCCTTGAAATGGTCTGACTCGGCCAAGGAATCTCAGAAAAATTGGATTGGAAAATCAGAAGGCGCAGAAATTAATTTTGCGATTCGAGACTGCGAAGAAAAAATTAGTGTCTTCACAACGCGAGCGGATACTTTATTTGGCGCGACCTATGTCGTACTCGCACCGGAACATGATTTGATTCATAAGTTGGAAAATAAAATTTCTAATCTACCCGAAGTAAAAGCGTATATAGAAGAAGCTGCCAAGAAAACAGAAATAGATAGAACGGCGGAAGGAAAAGAAAAAACCGGCGTGAAGCTTGAAGGAATTATTACCATCAACCCCGCAAACCAAGAAGAGATTCCCGTATATATCGCGGATTATGTATTAGGGGACTACGGAACCGGAGCGGTGATGGCGGTTCCTGAACACGACGAACGAGATGCTGAGTTTGCAAAAAAATATAATCTGCCTTTTAAAGAAGTAGAAGTGTCAGAAGAAATAAAAAAAGAAAATACTAAAAAATTCGGTAAAGCAAAAATCAGTTATAAACTTCGTGATTGGGTTTTTTCAAGACAACGATATTGGGGTGAACCGATTCCTATTATTCATTGTGAAAAATGTGGTGTTGTTGCCGTGCCAGAAAAAGATTTACCAGTTGAATTACCAAATATTGAAAGCTATGAACCGACCGGGACAGGGGAATCTCCACTTGCTGATATTTCAGACTGGGTGAATGTTACATGCCCAAAATGCGGGGGAAAAGGGAAGAGAGAAACAAATACCATGCCGCAGTGGGCGGGCTCAAGTTGGTATTACCTTCGTTATATTGATCCGAACAATGACAAGGCGCTCGTCGATCGCATTAAAGAGAAGCAATGGATGCCCGTTGATATGTATATCGGCGGCAATGAGCATATTACCCGCCACCTCATTTACGCTCGTTTTTGGCATAAGTTTTTATATGATATCGGAGCGGTTTCAAGTTCCGAACCCTTTATGGAACTTCGCACCGTTGGTTTGATATTGGCTGCGGACGGAAGAAAAATGAGCAAACGTTGGGGTAATGTTGTAAATCCCGATGAAATGAGCGCTAAATACGGCGCCGATGCACTTCGTATATATATGATGTTTATCGGGCCCTTTGCCCAACCGGCAGCTTTTCTTGAAAACGGCGTCGCTGCCGCCAAGTCTTTTCTTAATAGAATCGGCCTCCTGGCAGAGAAAATAAGTGAAGACACAACGGACTCAGATAAGATTAAGGCTTTAATGCACCAGACAATTAAGAAGGTCGGCGATGATATCAGGGATTTTCGTTTCAATACGGCAGTGTCTTGCTTAATGATTTATGCCAACGCACTGAGCGATGAAGAAAATATTTCCAAAGAATCGTTTTCCGCTTTGGTACAACTGCTCGCGCCGATGGCGCCGCATTTTGCCGAAGAGTTATGGCAGGAGCTTGGAAACAAGCAATCTGTTTTCCAATCAAGCTGGCCTCAATTTGAAGAAAAATATTTAGTAAACCAAACTGCGGTAATCGCAATTCAGATTAATGGTAAGACGCGCGATACTTTTGAAATAAATTCCGAGGCAAGCGTTGATGAAATTAAAGTTGCAGCCTTGCAACTTGATTCAACGAAAAAGTGGATAGGGGAGTCCGAGATAAAAAAAGTTATTGTAGTAAAAGGGAAGATTATTAATATTGTCATCTAAGATGTCACTCCTTGACGAGACAATCAGTTTGTCAAAATTATACGGCATCAAGCCCACGAGCAATCGCGGGCAAAATTTTTTAATTGATGAAGAGGTATATCGTGATATTATTTCAACAGCGAAAATTGCAGACGATGAAATCGTTTTGGAAGTCGGTCCGGGGTTGGGATTTTTGACAATGCATTTGGCGCGCGTTGCAAAAAAAGTTATTACTGTCGAACTTGATAAAAAACTTTTTGCCGCGTTGCAAAACAGATTACACATTGAAAAAATAAAAAATGTATTTTCTGAGAATGCGGATATCATGAATTTCGCTTTGCCCTGGGCGAAAAAAGTTTCTGAAATAAAAAACGAGAAATTGGTTGTGGTTGCTAATTTGCCTTATACGATCACTTCAATTTTCTTGCGTTTTTTCGTCGGAGGAAACATTGCAAATATTTTACCGAAGCGTTTTATATTAATGCTGCAAAAAGAAGTTGCCGAACGCTTAGCAGCTCCGGCTGGCCAACTGAGTAAGCTGGCGATTTCAGTGCAACTGCACTGCGATGTACGTATTGTCAGATCGGTTTCGAGAAAAATGTTTTGGCCGGCGCCCGATGTCGATAGCGCTGTTATTGAGCTTACTCGAAACAAGCGTTGGCTTGAGCAATTACAGGCGATTGGAAAGACGGACGAACAGTTGATGCGCTTGGTGCGTATCGGTTTTAGCGCCAAAAGAAAAATGTTAAAGGCCAACCTCTCGGCCGGCTATAAATTGCCGGTTGACAAAATTTTCGAGTATTTTCACAGGATAGGTATCTCGGAGAGCGCCCGCGCGCAAGAATTAAGCCTCGAGACCTGGATTAAATTATTGCCGTTTTTGGAGTAGGCTGTTATAATAAAAGCATTATTAGCCCCATTCCATGCCTGATAGTCCTACTCTCGGATTTTTTGATCGCATGGCCGAACGCTTCGGCCTTGATGACTTTGATAAGCGCCACAAAAAGGCGTTTCTTATCATTACCGCGGCCGCAATTCTCGTATTGGTATTTTGGGTAATCCAATTGCGTAAAAATATTATTTATCCGTTGTATGGAGGAATGAGCCCTAAAATTTTACAGGAGCAAGTGGCAGCGCGTGCTCAGCAAAACCAAATTGTTTCCGCTGATGATGCAACTTTGAAATCACGTGATACCGATAACGATAGCTTAAATGATTGGGATGAATTGAATCTATATAAAACTTCTCCGTACCTTGCAGACTCGGACAGCGATTCTTTTTCTGATAAAGAAGAAATAGATTCAGGCAACGATCCCAATTGTCCAAAAGGACAAAATTGTTTTTTGGGTTCGGACATAGAGCAAAGTTCAAACGACCTTTCTTCGGAATCACTTTTAGGAAATAGTTTGTTGTCAATATCCAATACTGCAACGCTAGGCGTGTCGCCAACCGATACAGCAGCGCCTTCAACTGGAACATTAAGCACTGAAGAAAAAAATGCCATCAGACAGTCCTTGGGTGATAAGATCAATGATGCGAAAACTATCCGACAAGTCTTGGGACAATTAGGAATGGATAAAAAAACTTTGGATGCATTAAGTGATCAGCAAATTATTGACACGCTTAGTGCTTTGATAAAATAAATATTATGTTGCGAAAAAGAAGTGCACAAAAATTTTATTCTATTACCTTAAGCGCTCTCATAGCTTTAGTTATTTTTTTTGGATTTATTCATGAGTCGCATGCTCAGTTGCAGGTCGTGGACACAGCGAAGGCTATTCGCGACGCGCAAGAAAAAGCTCAAGAGTCGGCTGAAAGCGCTTTGCTGTATGCCGGTCGAATTAGTTTACTAAATTCTTTGCGCGCGGTTGTCAATCAAATGGCATATCAAACTGCCACCTATATCGGATCGGGCGGCAAGGGTCAGAAACCGTTATTCTTCACTGAACCATTTGGTGAATGGATGTTAAAACAAGGCAATAACGCTGCCGGAGATTTTATAGAAAGGTTTACAAAGAATGCCATGGAGCAGGGCCAGAAAGACGGAAGCGGCACCACTTATGATATTTGCGCTCCTGACTTGTCTGTTTCTTTAAAAATTTCCCTTGGTTTAAGCGACTATGCAAATGTAAGTGGAGGCTTGAAAGAATCAAGATGTAGCTTAACTAATATTTATAAAAGTATAGAGGGCCAAATGGAGGGTATGTATGGTTCCGCGGAGAAGAGGGAAGCGTGGTTTAAAAATTTAGCCGAAGGATCATTTGGCGATAGATCGACAGACCTGGGCGCTGCATTTAAACTTTTCGGAGCATTTGATGAAAAAATTTCTGCTGATGAAGAGGCGGCTAAGTTAGATAGAACTGAAACCGGCGGATGGAAGAGTGTTGTAGAAACAATTAGCGGCGGTATCATAGCCTCTCCTAAAACAATAGAAAAGAGACAGGACACGGCGCAGAACATGCTAACAACGGGTTTTTGGAAAGAAAGCGGCGATATTTTTGTGGATGCAGCTAATATATTCTTAAACCAATTGGCAATCAGCGCTTTTAATCGTTTAATGGACAGCTTGGGCAGAAGTACCAGTTTCGGCAATAATGCTTCAAATTTTTCCGCCCAAGGTAATACCGGAGGTATTTCTGAGATAGAGCAGCGTGCTAGCACCATTTTGCAAGCCAAATTTAATGAACGATCCGACTATGATATAGTAGGCCAACTGTCCTCCTGTACCAATGAAGAACAAGCTGGTCCGACCAACTGTGTTATAACTCAGCAATTTGCACAAGCTATCAATGATCGTTTGACGGTGGGTGAAGCGCTCAGCGGAAAAGCTGGCGGCAATAGATCCGGCGGCGGTTTGCTTGACGGAAGCAAACGACTGGGATTTGATCAGCAGGGGAACGAATTTAGTTATCTCTCGGGCTATCCGTATCGTTCCTTGATTATATTGAGAAAATATCGCATTTTACCTGTGGGCTGGGAAGTCGCCGCTCAGTACATAAAGAATCATCCTCAGGAAACAAAAGACGTAACACTTGGTGATTTGGTGGCGTGTTTTTCTAAGGACGATGACGCTATTTATCCCGGATACTATCAGCCCTGGTGTGATGGCCTCATTGATCCAAGTTGGGTATTGAAGGCGCCAAAAAATTACTGCAGTATGGAAGGTTATGGTCCGGAAATTGCGGAAGCATCCACTACGCCCTCAACTATTGGATATTGTTCGAATACTGAAAAGTCATGTATCAATAATCCGAGTGACTGTCTAACTAACGGGCAAAAATGTTCGCAGGGTGGCAATGAATGTTCCGGAACATATGATAAGTGTAACTTTACTATTGGACGAGATGTTCAAGTAACCCGTAAGAGTAATTATTGCGCTGATGAGCAGTCCTGTATTAAGGAGAATATCAATGGTTCGTGTTCTAACTATGGATATTGCACTGAGGAAAAACGTCGCTGGGTCTTTAATCAAGATCAGAGTAATACCTGTGAACCTCGTAACAACAGCTGCCAGTCATTCCGATCCGAAACAGGCGAACAAGTTTCATACCTGCAAAATACTCTTGATTATAGTAATTGTGGAGCAAACCAAGTTGGCTGTAAGCAATATGCTACCACGGGTACATACACTGTTACTCCGACAGCTAAGGTTACCTGGGATGATGTTAACAATCAACGTTACTTCAATCAAAGAATGACCGATTGTGATCCATCTTCGGAAGGTTGCCATGAGTTTATTCGGACCGCAGATAATCTTGATACTAACTTAATCGCTGACGGCAGCTTTGAGTCCTCTGTTTGTGTTGAGCCTGCCGGAGGATCAGAGTCAAAATTGCCCAACGAAAAAAATCCGTTAATAAATTCAGCCAATGCTCAGCTTGCCTCCGGTTGTATTTTGTCGACTATGTCAACATCGGGTTACCTGCCTTCGCCCAACAGCCGTTGGTACATTAAGGTGTCAAGCGGATCGGTAAAAGCAGGTATTACAAATGACATTGCCGATAACGGACGAAAGAGTCTCTACGTTGAAGGAAATGGCGGTTTATATTCATCAATGGGCTCTACAGCCGAGCTTTTGCCCATTGGCTTCACCTTGGAACCTGAACGTTTTTATACATTGATTGCAGTCGTTAGGCCAACGGCCGGTAAGGTTCGAGTTGGATTTGGCCTGGGGTCGAGCAGCGGACAATTTGCAGAATCTACTGTTACGGATTCGTGGCAAAATTTAGTGGTTAATTTTTATGCTCCGCTGACTAATATTCCTGATAATATTTATATCCAAGGCACTGATGCAAGCGCCAAATTTTATATTGATAGCGTAAAATTGACAGTCGGTGAGTCTACTACGGCTTACAATGAATACTATACAAGTAATTTGATTTACGAAAAGTTGTTGCCTCCATATTTGGAGCTCACCTGTTATCAAACTCCGGGCTCAGATTTCAAATTGAAAACCAATGCTCCGCCAGTCTGTTTTGACTTCGCTCGCAAATGTAACGCCGACGAAGTGGGCTGTAAAAAATACGTCTCAGCGTTAAGCGGCATCCAGGTTACGGCCAAGACAAAACCTAAAGATTTCTGTCCGACATCATGCGTCGGTTATAATATTTTTGTTCAACAGGCAAATAATTTTAATGCCATGCAGAGCGCATACTTCATTCCAAGTACCGCTCGTTCATGTGCCGCGCAAGCTGTTGGATGCACTGCCTTTACCAATCTTGATAAGTTAGCCGAAGGCGGGGAAGCTGTTGAATATTTCAGCTACATGAGAAGTTGTATGAAGCCGGACGCATTGTCTTGCGATTCATTCTATACCTGGGAAGGTTCTGATGAATCAGGTTATCAATTGAAGACGTTTTCTTTGAAGAAAAACGGTTCAGAGCCTGCCAGCACGATGTCTGCGGCACAAGAGGCTTTAGTATGTAATGCCGATGTTTTCAAAAAATCTCCTTCAGAACCGGGCTTTAATTATGACTGTCGTGAGTTTTATGGCCGAGACGGAACAGTTTCGTATCATTTATACAGTAGGACTATAAGCTGTTCTGACGATTGCCATCCGTATCGACGTGAAGTCGCGAGTTCCGCAATCTGTACGGCAGGCGGAGGCACCTGGGACGCTACACAGAGTCGCTGTCTGCACTACGCAATTCCATCCGAGGGTACAACATGCGCCGCAGCTCAAGTCGGTTGCCAAGAATATACCGGTAACGTTGCAGGAAACGTACGCACAATTTTCGTTAATGGTTTTGAAAACGCATCAACCCCAACTGATGGTTGGAGCGGTGGCAGCCAAAGCAATAACTCGCTTAACTTAGGTGGCCATTCGTTGCAGACCTTTCAAGATGTACCATTATTAAAAACTGTTGGCGCTGATGTTGAGCGCAATATGTCTTATACTGTTAGCTTTTTGGCAAAAGCTCAGTCTACTACCACAAGCGTCAATGCGATTGATTTTATAAACAAAAATGATGAGTCGGCGGTGTTTGATACTTCTGGTTCAAGTATTTCGAATTCTGAATGGAAACTCTATACCTTTAATCTATCCAACTTGAATCATGAGATTACTCCAGTGGGTAGCGGGGGAGGCGATGCTGGACCTGGTGCACCAGAGATAGGTGAAAAATTACGCATCAGATTTAATGCACCGGTCTTTGTTGATAATATCAGATTAACTGAGGTGCCAAATCGTTATTACTTGATTAAAGATTCATGGAAGACTCCGGATGAATGCGATCAGGATATGAATGGAAATTATGCACTTCGCTTCATGCTTGGATGCAGTCAATACAAGGATGTAGATAATCGTACAGTGAATTTGCATAGTTTCAGTCAACTTTGCCAAGATTCGGCAGCCGGTTGCGAACAAATGATTGATACAAATAATTCAAGCGATAACCGCAAGCGATTATATAATGATACTAACAATAATGGTTCTTGCGATGTGGGCGAGGACAGCTGTGTTCAGGTAGCGGCTGACACAATGACCAATGTCGTCTTTGATAAGAATAAGTTTTGTGACTCAGGACTCAAGGGATGTTCGCGCCTGGGGCAAGCCAACAAGTATGAAACCACAGTTGTTTTTAGTGACGTTTATAAGAGAAATAATCCAGATAATTATAATACGACTATTTGTTCGAGCGCTGCAGTCGGCTGTAGTCAGTACAACGATAAAAACGGAGGGGTTACTTATTTCAAGGATCCAGGTAATGAAGTCTGTGAGTGGCGCGCACGATCCAACGCCACCGGTCAGTTCGGCTGGTTTAAGAAAAAAATTAATCGTTGCGGCGGTGTAGCCAATGGCGCCATTTGCTCAAGTAATTCGGATTGTGGAGTGGGCCAAAGTTGCAGTCTGTATAGTGCCGACATAGATTGCCCGGTAAGTTCAGAAAAAACCATCGGTCAAGGCAATCAAAAGATTGTTCAACCTACTCGGTCAGGCACCACAAATTGGGCAGGATACTGTGAAGCAACTCAGGCGAGTTGTACGGAATATATCGACCCACTATCCAAAATTAATGATAATATGATAGTCAATGCTGACTATCAAAATCTTGACGCTACCAGCACAAAAATTGAGTACTGGAACCCTGGTACGGCTTCGCCGAGCTCTCTGGCTCAGACTCAAAATGTAATATTACAACCTCACACGGTTTATATTTTGAAGGGCGCTCGGGGCTCGGGAACAACAGAGGCTTCAGTGTTTTGTGCGCCGACACAAACTATTAATAATCAAACCTATACTATCGATTTGAAACAACTCCAGAATAATAACGAGTTTGTTTCCCAGTCAAGTCATTCTACGGATGAAATTGTCGGAGAAAAAAGTTTGGAATTCTATTTGCAAATTATGAATACGGATAGATTCCCGACGAGTGGTCTCAGTTGCACAATTACTCGTAGCAAGGGAGTTGAAGGAGAGTCAATTTCTCTACGTTCGGCCATTGTTGAATACCAATTAGCTGATTCATTGGATAGAACTTCTCCTAACGGCATAGTTAATGATCAAAAAGGTCAAGTTCTCTTTAATGAACGCGGCCAGTCGGGGACTCAAAAAACTAAATTGACGTATAACGCGGATCTTACTTATGAGACGCATCCAACTTTGGGCCACACTCCGGAGCGAGGTTCCCCTGAAAATGCGAACGTAATTCTTAAAGTCCAACCTGATCGAGTATGTTCGAAATGGCTATCATGCAAGACATTCTTACCTGACCCAACAAACCCTAACAGGAAAACATGCCTTGATATCGGATTGTGCGATTCCTTGGATAGCCAGGGGAACTGTAATAACTTTATTGAGTTAAGCCCCAGCACTCAGTATAACCAGAACCTCCATCCACAATCCCCGACACCACCGATGCAAATTTCAAACCTTACCGGTTACAGTAAAGTCGGTTACGGTGTTAACGGAAATATATTGCAGGATTTCTATAATATCGCCGCCATGACGCAGATTGGTGATAATGTCCAGATTTCGAATGGAACTTTTGAGAATGGTCCATCCGCTTGGAATTTCACAGCGTCAGGCAGCTCGGTTCCTCAGATTCTTGACCAGCCTTACAAGATAAGCGCCGAGCGCCTTGAACCTCTCTATGTGGTTAAGCAAAGTCAGGCGACGAGCGATTTCTTGGTTCCAGAAGGACGCGCCATTCTGAAATTGCCATCACCAAGTATTTCGACTCCTACAATAGCTGAAAGTGAAGAAATTAAATTGGTATCCGGCAGACGATATGTCATAACTTTCTATTCCTATAGCAAGGGGCCGGGCTTGAATATTAATTTCAAGAGCCAGACTGGGGCGGGTGATTTTACGATTTACAGCGTAGGCGCAAATGATCCCCAGAATATATGGACTAAACAAGCGATAGGATTCAAGGCCTCGGCAGATCGCTATAAAATATCCATTGAAAAAAGTGATAGCGGCGACGCGTATCTTGATGATATAAGAATAGAGCAGGGTTTAAATAATCGATGCATGCAGCCGAATGGTAAAGAAGCCGACTGTGGCGATCCGGCAAATAGTGCCGGAGTGTGTAGCGGCAATGGCGCCTCCTGCTCAAGCAATAGCAACTGCCCAGCCGGACAAGCTTGCCTCTTTAAACGACCGCAGTTTATAGGCTCAACCTGTCGCTTATATGCTAACCAAAATTCTTTGTCTTGCTTATATACTGACCAAGATGATGTGACCCATAAAGGAATTCGAGGCTATTGTTTAGAGAATGACCCGAAGGATCCGGGCACCTGCTTATTATGGTATCCCGTAAACAAAATCGGAGGAGATACAAATGAAGAAGGGACCAATATAAGCTTTGATGGTCACAACATTTATTACTGTATTGATGCTTCTAATGGATGCAGAAATCAGTGTAGCGATAATGGTGCTTCATGTGTCAATAATTCCGATTGTACAAGTCCGGCAACTTGCGTCCCGGTAGCAAAATTCTTCTGTAATCAATTTGTTAAAGTTGATACAAGCTCATATTGGAACCGACGTTTGTCGCCGGGTACCTCTTTCAAGATGCCTGATATGGGAGGGCATTGTAGCGGTACCGTAACCACATCTTGTACGAGCGACGCCAACTGTCCAACGGGGCAAACCTGTGTCGCTTCGGCCAATGCACCTTTCCCTGAGAATCCGATTTTCTATTCCGATTTTCCGACAGCCACCAGAAAGATAGATTTCGGTATATCCAATGTTAAAGTTCCAGCCCTAACCTGGGGGCTCGGACATAGATTCTTTAGCGCTTATGAAAGCACTGTCTTACCTGTCAGTGAGCAGCAATTTATAAATGTTAACCCTAACCCGCCATACAATATTGCTAATTCCTTTATCCCTTACTATGGTGCTAGCAACACCAACTTACGCTGTTCTAACCAAACGATATATAATGTAAGATCGGACAGCACCGATCCAATTAAGAATGTCCCTAATGTGCAGTTTTATGGCCAC
Organism: uncultured Gammaproteobacteria bacterium; assembly: GCA_964444675.1. Lineage (GTDB taxonomy): Bacteria > Patescibacteriota > Patescibacteriia > Patescibacteriales > Patescibacteriaceae > Patescibacterium. The sequence goes on from CAYUIC010000019.1 coordinate 14,126, forward strand.
AGTATGGGATATAATGATCCCCCCACTCCTATCACGTTCCCAATAGAAGGTAATTGGGATCGATGTGTAGCGATTGGAGCCCAAGATGTCGACTTTGAGCCGACTAACCAACCAAGCAATAAAGCCAATCAAATTACTAATGCCAAGCAGGCAAACGATTGTGGAATTCCGACAGATACGAGATGTTGCGTGAGATGGAATCAGTTTCATACGTCATGCTTGCAATACCAGGATAACTGCTCTATTTGCAGCACGGGTTATTCGGCGGTTTGTAGTGTACAGGCCACTGGTGATCGGACCTGGAGCGCATATGTGACTGACGCGAGTGGAGACGGTGATGACCCAGCATGTGTTACCTATTGTTATAATGGCACGGGAGATTATCAGATTATCAAGAATCAAACCGCTCCCAATACCGGACAAAAACAAGCGCTTGATTTGGTATTCCGTCTGTTCCCCAAGTTAACAAATACTTGGAAATTGGAAACTTGGCAGAATGGAGCATATACTACAAAAGATTTTAATGCTGCCAATGTTTTGGGCGGTTATATTCCGACGTATCCGCTCAACGAATGTCCCGCATCCGGTCGCCCGATTAAATCATCAAGTAACAATAATGATTATTGTTTTGTCTCTCCGACCATAGCAAACTTGAAAGCCAACGGTGGCACCAACACGATTTTTGTTCGTAATTCAGAAAACGTCACACTTTCGTTTGATACGCACACTGACCCCGAACAATTGCCGTTGAAAGAAATTACGATTGATTGGGGATATAAAATTTTTGCAATACCGACCCCTATTCGAGTAACCACACCGTTAACTGGTAATTTCGCTGATATTAACCCTCGAGCTTTAACTAAATTATATCGTTATAATGAGGTTGCTACTGTGGAAAATGGAGATCTATTTCACGAGAACGATCCAGCATGCGGAGGTTCAGCGCCTACGTATGATAGTTGCTATATTTTAACTCCCACCGTAACCATCAAGGATAACTGGGGCAAGACGCCCAATGGAGGCGCTGTCAGCTTTAGCCCTAAGATTATAATAAAAGCACAATAAATGGCTATATTTGACAAATTCAGTGTAATAGTATATAATATAGGTAATAAAAACAATAGATTGTAAATTAAAAATTTAATTGAAAAGGAGCATTAATCATGAAAAAAAACATTTTCGGTCTCTTGGCCATTATGTTTCTTTGGTCATTGCCTTCCTTTGGGCAGTGGCAATCACTTGATGCAGGCACATCACATGCGCTTGGACAGGTATTTTTTACAAGTCATGACACCGGGTACGCTGCCGGCGGCAGTGGAGATATTATCAAAACAACCAACGGCGGACTTAATTGGAATTTACTTCCTAATCCGGGCGGAGCAGGCTATAACTCAATTTATTTTTGCGATGCCAATACCGGATTTGCAGCAGGCGGTAGCGGAGAAGTTGTTAAAACAACTAACGCCGGCCTGAATTGGACATTGCTCAATTGCGGCACCTCGGGATTACTGCATGATGTATATTTTTTGAATGCTAATACCGGTTATATTGTAGGTCTGGGGGGAAACTGCAGAATAACCACTAACGGCGGTGTAAATTGGTCATATCAAACTATTCCCAATAACGATGAGCTTCTCTGTGTAAGATTTAATGCAGGAAAAGGTTTTATAGGATCCTATGGAACCTCCAATCTCTATACATCAGTAAATAATGGTGTTGACTGGATTGATGCAAAATTTGGCACAGGAATCATCCTGACTCATGGTATTTTTTTCCACGGAAATACAGGCGTGGCTGTTGGAGCAAAAAATATTTCTGGATCTCTGTATCCCACCATGTTTAAGACCTCAAATAATGGTTTAAATTGGATTCAAATCATTTTACCTGATAGGAAAGCAAGGCTCAGGTGTGTGGCCATGTGTCCGATAAATAATGAGGTGATATATGCAGCAGGAGAATACGCCAATGATATAACATTTGGGACATGTGGATTTATTCTCCGCTCCACCAACGGGGGTGTAAACTGGACAGAATATCAATATGGCGGTAATGATACCTACTTAATGGGTATGTATCTCACTTCCACCGACTGCTTTATAGCCGGAGGTACTTCGAGCAGCTCAGTATTGATTAAGAGTGCTGTGCCTATTGGTATTACTCCTGGTTCAACTGAAATCCCGCAAGATTTCACATTGAGTCAGAATTATCCTAATCCTTTCAACCCCACAACCAACATCAATTTCGCAGTTAAAGAAGCTGGTGTTGTAAAGATGTACATCTTTAATTCCATCGGACAGGAAGTTGCTGTCTTGGTTAATGAACATTTAGCAGCTGGAACCTACACAGTAGATTTCAATGCAGGATCATTAACAAGCGGCATATACTTCTACCGTATGGTAGCAAAAAACTTCACCGAAACCAAAAAAATGGTCTTGGTAAAATAAAAGAGAATTTTTTTCTCCTTAAGATATAATAAACCCCTTTGGCTTTCATAGCGAAGGGGTTTTTTGATACTTAAAATATTCCCGTTTGACAAAGTTTGGTAGACAGTTAAGATAAGTATATATTATTACCATTTAAGGTTATGAATTTCAAAAAATTGCCAAAACTGAAAAGGGGCGATAAGGTCGCAATCGTTTCGCCGTCGTTCGGCGCTCCCGGCGTGTGGCCGCATGTCTATGAGTTAGGATTAAAACGCCTGAGAGAAGTTTTCGGATTGGAAGCGGTTGAATTCGCCGTTACTAAAAAAGTCGGCGCAACAAAAGATGAACGCGCCAAAGATTTGATTGATGCTTTTGAAAATAAAGAAATCAAAGCTGTCATCAGCGCCCTCGGCGGCGATGATCAGGTTACGTATATAAAGAATCTTCCGTCGGAGCCTTTTATTAATAATCCAAAACCATTTTTTGGCTTTAGCGATAACACTCATTTTGAAAATTTTTTATGGCTTAACGGTATTCCGTCATTTTACGGTGGAAGTTTATTCACTGAATTTGCCATGCAGCAGCAAATGGATGAGTTGACTGTTGAATATTTGAATAAAGCATTATTTGAAGAAGCTGAACTTGAACTTAAAACGAGTCCATACTATAACGACATTGGCTTAAACTGGAATGACCCTGAAACAATTAATTTGCCGCGAGTTCGTGAAGATAATGATCCGTGGTTTTGGGACAAACCGGGCGACGCGCAAGGTATAAGTTGGGGCGGCTGTATTGAGTCGATTGATGAGATAATGCGTCATGGCGTGTCGTTGCCACAACTTTCGGATTTTGACAATACTATTTTATTTTTGGAAAGCTCAGAAGAAATTCCTTCGGCTCAATATGTTTCTCGTGTCATGCGTGCTCTTGGCGAACGGGGAATTATAGAACGAGTTAAAGCAGTCCTTGTCGGTCGTCCAAAAGCGTGGCACTTTAATAAGCAACAAAGCGCCGAGGAAAAGAAAATATATCGCGAAGAACAACGAGAAATCATTGTTAAAATCGTCCGTAGTTATAATCAAAATATACCAATCATACAAAATCTTGATTTTGGACACACGGCTCCCCAGATTTGTATGCCGAATGGACAAGCCATACGAATTGAAGGATCTAATAAGAAGATTTTTGCGCAGTTTTAGTGATCGGCTATTCCTTTACATGAACGCCTTATTTTGTTAGGATTAGCTCATATTATGCCAAGTTTAGACCAAAAATATAACCCCACAGAACGTGAAGCAAAGTGGCGTCAATTCTGGGAGGAAACAGGAATTTATACCTATAAACCTAGCGATTCCGGCGAGGTTTTTTCGGTTGATACGCCTCCACCCTATATTTCTGCCGCCCACTTACACGCCGGGCATGTCATGAGCTATACGCAAGCCGAGTTTGTCATTCGCTACAAGCGTATGCGCGGCTTTAATGTTTTTTATCCGATGGGTTTTGACGATAACGGTTTGCCTACCGAGCGTTTTGTAGAAAAGAAGCACAAGATTGATAAAGCAAAGATTACTCGATCCGAATTCATCAAGCTCTGCCTTGAAGAAACTGAAGCGGGTGCCAAGGTTTATAAAGATTTTTTTTCGAGTCTCGGCATTAGTGTCGATTGGTCGCTTCTTTATTCGACAATTGATCCGCGCTCGCAATCAGTAGCGCAGCGTTCATTTGTTGATTTATATAAAAAGGGTTTGATTGATTATAGGAAAGAACCCGTCATCTGGTGTCCGTTCTGTCGCACCGCTTTGTCTCAAGCCGATCTTGACGACTTGGAACAAGATACATTTCTACATTTTATTAATTTTGAATTTGAAGACGGTGTCGTCGCGCCAATCGCAACAACTCGTCCGGAATTGATTCCGGCGTGTGTCGCCTTATATACGAATTCAAAAGATCCGCGTTTTGCCAAATATATCGGTAAAAAAGCAAAATTGCCTTTGGTTGATCGAATGGTTCCTGTTTTAGCCGATGATGATGTCGAAATAGATTTCGGCACCGGTTTGATGATGGTTTGTACCTGGGGCGATTCTGAAGATGTCGCGCGTTGGAAGCGTGACAATCTCGAAACAATTGAACTGATCGGACAAAATGGAAAATTAACCGAAGTTGCCGGAAACTATGTCGGACTGAATACAATTGATGCTCGAGCGGCAATTGTTGCTGATCTTGAAGGAGTCGGAGTATTGGTCAAGAAAGATCCTATCAAGAATGTTATGAATGTACATGAACGTTGCGGTAAGCCCTTTGAATTTATTTTGGCGCCGCAATGGTTTATCAAAGTGGTTGATAATAAGGAAGTCTGGGCTAAGCGCGGCGATGAACTCAATTGGAATCCGCCCCACATGAAGCAAATTTATGATTCCTGGGTTGAGGGCTTGAAATGGGATTGGTGCATATCACGTCAACGCTTTTACGGCGTGCCGTTTCCTCTGTGGCATTGCGGCGCCTGCGGAGAAATTATACTGGCGGAAGAAAAGGATCTGCCGCTTGATCCGCGTGAAACCAAAGCCCCCGTAGCGTCTTGTCCGAAATGCCAAAGCAGCGAATTTACTCCGGAAAACGATGTTATGGACACCTGGATGACATCTTCATTAACTCCAATGATTAACGGCCATTGGGGCATGTCGGATGATATTATGAAAACCGTTTTCCCGATGAGCGTTCGGGTCCAAGCCTTTGAAATTATCAGGACCTGGCTGTTTTATTCGATTGTCAAGGCAGAATATCATTTGAAGTCGATTCCGTGGAAAGATGTGATGATCTCCGGTTGGGGTTTGGATGAACAGGGTAGAAAAATCAGCAAATCGTTGGGCAACTTTGTTGATCCGGAAACGATTATAAAGAAGTACTCGGCTGACGCGGTACGTTTTTGGTCTGCCGGCGCTACGCTGGGACAGAATCTTCGCTATAACGAAGATGAAATAAAAGTTGGACAGCGTACTATCACTAAATTATGGAACGCTTCTAAATTTATCATCTCAAGCTTAGAAGGGTATGATCCAAAACATAAAGTTACTGAGCTTGAAGCAACTGACAGATGGATTTTGTCACAGCTTCATTCAATGACCAAAGAATATATTAAAGCCTTTGACGGGTATGATTATTCGAAGGCCAAGGAAGTTTTAAATCAATTCTTCTGGAATGCACTCTGCGATAATTATCTGGAAATGGTCAAGTCACGAACCTATGCTCAAGATGACGCGACGCGACCGGCGGCTCAGGCTACGCTGTATGTCTGTCTATTCCAAGTCTTAAAACTGTACGCGCCGTTAATGCCGTTTATTTCAGAGGAAATATATCAAGGTTATTTCAAACAGTTTAACGACGAGATTAGTATTCATGTAGTTAAACTGGCTGATGCGGACGAGTCTTTAATTGATTCAAAACTTGAAGATGACTTTAAAGATGTGCTCAACGTCATTACCTTTGTTCGAGGATTTAAGAGCAAGAACGCCATGGCTTTAAACAGTGAA
>CAYUIC010000020.1:0-3260 GCA_964444675.1 uncultured Gammaproteobacteria bacterium
CTTCCGTCCGATACGGACCGAGAATATTAAAGACCACGTTATGCATCCGGAGTGGATTGAGGTTGAGAGAAAAGTTTTTGATCAGATTGCGTTGGCACAAAAGAACAAGAATAAAGTGATTGCTGTCGGGACAACTTCCATACGGGCGCTTGAGAGCGCGGCGCGTCATAAGAATGCGAAGCGCCAAGGCTATAGCGGCTGGACCAATATTTTTATTTATCCGCCGTTTAAGTTTAAAATCATCGACGGCCTGATTACGAATTTTCATTTGCCGGAATCATCTCTCTTACTGTTGGTCGCCGCCTTGATGGGCAGGGAAAAAATGTTTAAAGCCTATCATCACGCGATAAAAATGAAATATCGTTTCTATAGTTACGGTGATGCGATGCTCATATTATAGCTTGACTTTTCTTTAAAATTATTGTAATTTTAAAGAACTTTTATGAATATCTCAGAACTGGCGCGTGTACTAAAAATCAATCCTAACGATCTCCGCGAGCATTTGCCGCGGCTTGGTTTTGATATCGGAAAAAAGGCGATCAAAATCGATAACTTTACTGCCAACAAAATCATCCGCAACTGGAACGTCTTGTCACGTCGTTTGCCTAAAGAAGTAACTTCTCAAAAAGTTGAAGTTGTTATTAAACCGGCCGTTGATAAAGTAACCATTCCTCAGTTTATTTCCGTTAAAGATTTTGCCGGACTTTTGAAATTGCCGTTAAATAAATTGCTTGGTGAATTAATGAAGAATAATATCTTCAGCTCGCTTAATGAAAAAATCGATTTTGAAACTGCGGCAATTATCGGCGCCGATCTCGGGGTTACGGTAACTCTTGGCGAAGAAGCCAATGCTGAGAATAATGAAGACTCAGCACAAGATAAAATCAAAGCATCAATCGAATCATCGGGAGAAAATGCTTCACTTGGTAACCGTCCTCCGGTTATTGTTATCATGGGCCATGTTGATCACGGAAAGACAAAATTACTTGATACTATTCGTCACGCCAACGTTGTCGCGACGGAAGCCGGCGGAATTACTCAGCACATCGGCGCGTACCAGATTGTCCATAACGAAAAAGCTCTCACTTTCATTGATACTCCCGGACACGAAGCCTTTACCGCGATGAGAAACCGCGGCGCCAAAGTTGCTGACGTTGCTATTCTTGTTGTTGCGGCTGATGACGGCGTAAAGCCGCAGACCGTAGAAGCTTATCGTATTATCGAAGCGGCTAAGCTCCCGTTTATTGTCGCAATTAATAAAATTGATAAACCGGAAGCGAACTTAGAAAAAGTTAAACAAGAACTTTCAACGCAATTAAATATCACCCCTGAGGATTGGGGCGGGAAAGCAATTTGCGTTCCATTGTCAGCCAAGAGCGGCGAAGGCGTTGATAAACTTTTGGACATGATTTTGTTAGTGACGGAAGTTGCGGCCGATACCTTGAAAGCGGATCCGAGCGTGCCTGCGATGGGAACGATTATCGAGTCGCGTCTTGATAAAGGCGAAGGGCCGATTGCCACTGTATTAGTACAGAACGGAACTTTACGCGTCGGCGATCCGATCAGCTTTAACGGCATTGCCTGCGGCCGCGTTCGATCACTTAAAGATCATACCGGAGCAACTATTACTGAGGCTTTACCGGGCACTCCGACGAAATTGAACGGTTTGAAATTTGTGCCGGAAGTGGGTGATGTCTTGGAAGTTAAAGAAGGTGAAAAAATAAAACAGAAATCGCATTCCTTGAATGCTCCGACTATCAATGTCCTGACTAATGAAGAAAATGAAGACAGTGGACCATCCATAACTTTAATTATTAAGAGCGATACCCTCGGCTCCGGAGAAGCCATTGAAAATTCCTTGTCGAAAATCGACAGTCAGGGCGTTAAAGTAAAAATTATTTCCAAAGGTTTGGGAAATATCTCCGAGGGCGATATTTTACGCGCTGAAACAAACCAGGCGATGATTTTAGGCTTTAACGTTAAATTAACACCAAGCGCTGAAGAATTGGCACGCGATAAGAAAGTTACGGTATCAGTGCATCGCATTATTTATGATTTGATTAATGAAGTTAAATTAAAGATTCAAGATTTGGTTAAACCGGAAATTGAACGAGTTGATTTAGGACGCTTAAAGGTGTTGGCAATTTTTCGTACCGAAGCCAAAGTGCAGATTCTTGGCGGTAAGGTATTAGACGGCGAATTAAAAGCGGGAACCATGCTTGAAGTGAAACGCGGTGATGAAACAATTATTAGCGGAAAAATGGCCGGTTTGCAAAGTGGCAAGCAAGATGTGCAACGCGTGGAAGCGAATCAAGAATGCGGACTTCGTTTTGAAGGCAAGCCCTTGATTGAAGTCGGCGATATTCTTTTGTGCTATGAAGAAAAAACTATCGTTAAGAAAGTCGGTTAATTGATTATCATATGCCCAGCGCACGACTTGATAAAGTAAACAGTGTATTGCATCATGAATTAGCTCAGGCTGTAAATCGTCATCTGGAAATGGATGGCGTTTTGGTAACTGTCACTGAAGTTGATTGTTCGCCTGATTTACGAGAAGCAAAAATTTGGTTTTCAGTATTGCCCGACAAATTATTGGGAACTGTTTTAAAAAAATTGCGTCACATTTCCGGACCCATTGCGCATGAATTGCGCAAGCGTCTGAAATTCAGACAGATGCCGACTTTCCATTGGGAATTTGACAGTCGTGAAGTGCGCGCGGCTGAGTTAGAAGATGTTTTTCATGAACTTGCCAAAGAAGAATAATGTATCAGACTACAAACGCGTAGCGGAAGCTTTGAAAAATAGCCAACGCGTTTTTGCAGTAACCCATATCAATCCCGACGGCGACGCCCTCGGGTCTCTTTGTTTTTTTCGTCTCTTGCTTTTGAAACTACATAAGTCTTGTGTTGTGTATTGCGCTGGACCCCTGCCGGCAAGTTTAGAATTTTTGCCCGGCTTCAAAGACATTATCACTGACATCAGTAAAATAGATTTGTCGTCCTTTGATTGTCTCGTGAGCCTGGATTGCGCGACTCCGAAACGAACCGCGATAGAAAAGAACCTGCACGCGCGGGATAAAAGCCAAACATTCATAGAAATTGACCATCATCAAATTATCCCGAGTCCGGCTGACATCATTCTTCGTATTCCCGAAGCGGCTTCCACGACACAAATTTTGGCGGAGTTGGCGAACGAAATGAATGTCAGCGTAGATAAAGAAATGGCTCAGGCTTTGCTGACCGGCATCGTGACGGATACTG
>CAYUIC010000020.1:3270-12306 GCA_964444675.1 uncultured Gammaproteobacteria bacterium
TGGACTCAGCGGCAAAACTTGTCGGACAAGGTGCGAATCTGTCGCGAATCAACGATCTGACGACCCGAACCAAGACAGTGCCGGATTTAAAGTTATGGGGGATTGCCTTGTCGCGTCTTACACGAAACGAAAAATATGATTTGGTTTGGACAATACTCAGTTCAGAAGATTTGAAATCAAGCAACGCGGGAGTTGAGAGCCTTGAAGGCATAGCCGGTTTTTTGGGCGGCTTAGATGCTAAGGCAATTTTAGTCATATATGATTTGGGAGACGGGACAATTCGCGGCAGCTTCAGAACAACTCGTCCAAATATTAATGTAGCTCGCTTGGCGCAGTATTTGGGTGGCGGAGGCCATCGTCAGGCCGCGGGTTTTAGCATGCCCGGTCGCTTAGTGTCAAAAAACGGAGAGTGGACGGTTGTGATATAATACAGATATGTCATCAGAAACGATTCATCGAAGCTCCGAACCCTCGGTTTTAACAGTTTCACCCGGAGCCAAAAAGATTTTTCAGGCGATTTACCGCGCTCAAAACGGCGCGTCTGTTTTGGCTGATGATACGACGGCCCGTTTGCAGGTTAGCGATGTTATTTCCAAGATGGCTTTTTATTATGAAAAGATTCGCAATGCTGTCCACTATCGCGAAGAACATCTTTTGCGCAAAGACGCGATTGAAAGAATTTTGAAGCGCCAAATTATTATTGAAAATCCGATTAAATTCAGTCGCATTGATGTCAGCGCTTCGGCTCGCCACCTTCTCATAGAATTAATCCGCGCCGGTTATTTGCCGAATAACAGTTTGCCCGAAACCGTTGTTGACGAGGTTGCCGGAATCATCGGTAAATATCTTGAACTGCGCCGCTTATTGCCAAGCGCCGAAGCCGGTAATCTCAAATTTGTTATTGGTTTGGCTTCTTCTGAAATAGAAGAATTGATCGGTCCTGACACGGTTTCAAAAACTATCATGTCGGTCATGTACAGTCTGCTTGAAAAACGTTTCGAGCTGCCGGTATCTCTACCTTATGAGCAAGATTTGCCGATTCAGTTGTATCTATCAATCCACCGCTCATTCTTGAAGTTTGACGAAGACATGCTCGCTTTGATTTTGCTTCGTTACTTTAACGGTGATTGGGAAAACGCCACCAAAGAAACGGTTCAACGCATAGCTAAAAATGCTTCATCTCTTAGACGTTTGATTGACGCGCAGTTGCATCACCCGATAGCCGGACGCCTTGACCGCGTAGTTTCTTCCTATACGGTTTTCTTTACTATCCTAAAAGATGTTATCAGCGAAGACCCGGAAGCGGTGTATGATGAGTTTTTTGAAGACCCAAAAGCCTTTGGACGCCGGGTAAAGAAAGCTTGCGTTAAGCGTTATAGTACAGCTCGTACCAAATTATGGCGCTCGGCCTGGCGCAGTATTATTTATATTTTGTTAACCAAATCAATTTTTGCGACTCTCTTGGAAATTCCGGCGGCGCGTTTGTTCGGATCGGTTGTCAGCCCGATAGCTCTTGCTATTAACGTTTCTTTCCCTGCCTTTCTGCTCTTTATGGCGGTGGCGGTTTCCCGTTTGCCTAATGATGAGAATACCAAGCGGATTATCGCCGGGTTGGAAGAAATTGTCTTTAATGAAAAACGAAGAGACGACCCTATTCAGATTCGCAAACCAATCGGCCGTCATCCTGTCATGAATGTAATTTTCGGGTTGGTGTATACAGTGACCTTTTTCATTTCTTTCGGCGCGGTGGTCTGGTTGCTGGAGATTATCAACTTCAGTTGGGTGAGCACGGTTATTTTCTTATTCTTCTTGGCTTTTGTCAGCTTCTTTATTATCCGCATACGGCGCAATGCGAAAGAGTGGATTGTTGTGGAAACACGAGACAGCTTTTCCCGCTTTGTCCTTGATTTCTTTTCAACGCCGGTGGTTGCGACAGGCAAATGGCTGACCGGGAAATTCTCTCGAATTAATGTTTTCGTCTTTATCCTTGATTTTATCATTGAAGCGCCGTTTAAAATTTTTGTAGACATTGCAGAAGAATGGACAAAGTACGTCCGTGAACGCAAAGATCAATTATAATTTAAGTATCACATATGGTGTGGTTTGATATTGTCATTATCGTAATACTTGCCGGTTTCGCTTGGTATGGTTTTTTTTACGGTTTAATACGGGCGGTCGGCAACTTGATAGGTTTGATTGTCGGTGCATATATCGCCTCCCATTATTATTTAATTGCCTACGCTTATCTTGATAAGATTATCCCCGGCAATCCTGACATCGGGAAAATCGTCGTATTTATTCTTTGCTTCACCATAGTCAGCCGTTTAGTAAGCTGGGTAATTACTTTAATCGAACGCGGCTTTGATCTGATATCAATCATCCCTTTTTTGAAAAGCGCCAATCGTTTGCTTGGCTTGGCCTTTGGACTCTTGGAAGGAATCTTTTTGTTGGGCGTCGCCGCCTACATCCTAACCCGGCATTTGCCGGCCGCAGTGCCTTTGGCTCGTTGGCTTGAAGATTCAATGCTGGCGCCTTGGTTAATCAAGGTTTCAAAAATACTCGCTCCATTCTTGCCGGAAGTATTTAATAGAATACAGAACCTCGTATAATATGGCTTTATTTGATACACATAGCCATGTAAATATGGCCGCTTTTAGCTCTGATGCCGATGCGGTGATTAAGCGAGCTTTAAACGAAGATACATCGGTCGTTATTCCGGGCACGGATTATAAGTCTTCGAAGCGTGCTATTGATTTGGCGAATAAATACCAACGTGGTGTGTATGCCGCGGTTGGGCTTCATCCTGAAGAATTATTTGAACGTACCGAAGAAGAAAACGGCGTTGTAAAAAAGATGCCTGCAGAAATCTTTTCCTATGATATGTATGCGATGCTGACAAAGTTTCCGAAAACTGTGGCGATTGGCGAAATCGGTTTGGATTATGCCTGGCGGGATCTTGATACTGACATTGAAGCCCGTAAGAATCTGCAAAAAGAAGTTTTCTGGAAACAACTCGAGCTGTCGCGTCGCGTTGATCGTCCGGCGATTATTCATTGCCGCCAAGCGCACGATGACATGTTGCCGTTACTTACTCGTTTTCGAAAAGAGTTTAAGGACTTGATGCCAAAGGATAGGCCCTGGGGAGTGCTGCACTGTTTTTCAGGCGATGAGAATTTGGCTTGGCAGTATTTTAATTTAGGACTGATTATCTCTTTCACCGGTTTAATTACTTTCAGCCAGCGTTGGGATGATTTGATACGTAAAGTTCCGCTTGATAAGCTGATGATTGAAACCGATGCGCCTTTCATGACGCCGGAACCATTTCGCGGTAAACGCAATGAACCGGTCTTGGTGAGGCACGTTGCTGAACGCATGGCCCAGATCAGGGGAGTGAGTGTTGAAGAGATTGCCGAACAGACGACCGCCAACGCCAAGCGATTTTTTAAGATTTGAGCTCTAAACAAAAAAGCAGGGTCGTTAAGATCCTGCTTTTTTCTAAGGAGCGAATTATTTTATTTCAAAGAATTTTCAAATTCCGCATCATTTAAGGCAACACGGATTTGCCGGTAATAAGTTGCTGCGTCATCAACGAATTTTTGAAGTTCAGCCCTGTTGTGAAAATTAACATTTTTTTCAACAAGTTTGGATTCTTTCATTTCAAACAACAGCGATGATCCGTTTGAGCTAACGCCGCGCCCGTGATGTGTGTGTTTATCTATTTCCAGTGAATGTCTCATCTCATAATAGAGATTGGAAATTGATTCTTCAGCGCGAGGAAAATATTTTTTATTCCACAGCCAACCGCAGTGAGTAACTAATAATTCCATATTTCTGACCGGACTGGTCCAGTCGAGATTATCGTTGGGCGGAATATTACTTTTTTCTGCGCGCAGGGCGTAAAACGATGGTTTAGTAAAGTACTTTAATATTTTAATGAAATCGTTTTTGCCGGTTTTGTTGGTGTTCCTGATGAATTCTGAAAAATTAAAGAATAGCACCAGATGTTTAAGTACGACCAATGAAGCTTTAGGCATGACTTTCCCTTTCTTTGAGAAATACAGTTGTTAAAAAACATCTTTATATATCTTTCTTCTATCATTAAATAGGCTTTATGTCAATTAAAAAACGCAGAATTGTATTCCGCGTTTTTTTGTTATTTGTAATTATTAGTTATTGGGGTTATTAATTATACCAACCACGTTGATTGATAGCTCACTTTTAATAAGTAACTCTATCATTTCATATTGTTCAGTTGTGCCTTTTTGAAGCCCGCCTTCATATTCTTCGGGATTACACAGCTTAACAAATTCCACTTTTGCTTCAATTACATGTCCCTTTAGTTTTCTAAATTGATTTAGGACATTTGGCACTTGTAATTGAGCATAAATATCTCCTTCTGTGCAATAAAGAAATATAGGATTGATATTTGTACCATTTGATAAAGAACGTGTTATTAGGTTAAGAAACCACCAATTTTTATCATCTTCCACTATAATATTCCTTCTATGATGGGTGTTTAGTTCATTTTTTTCTGTTTATAGTTTGTGAAGGTTGTTTCAAAGTCCACAAGATATGATTCAGTATTTTCAAAAAAAGCGTCTGAGCTAAGTTCATGTGCCCGGATCATTTCGTCAGCCTTTTTCAAGTTTCTGTTCCTTTGGTACATAGCATACATATTACCGATTAAGAAGCCGATGCAAGTGCCGAAAGATAATATAGCCAGTATTATTATCAGTGCATAGATCAAGGCTAGGAAAAGGCTTGGTTCTGCTGCAGCATTAGCTTGCGATGAAAGTACTTTGATATTTACGACAAAAAAGAATGACAGAAGCACTATGCCGGTACAAAAAAATAATATTGCATTGGTGGCTCCTCTTGAAAAACTGTTTTTGATTGTTTCCTGGACTATATATTTCTGGAATTTATCCATGATGTTGACTCCCTTTCTGAGATATTGATTCAATTGTTAATAAGCAAATTTAATATTTATTTATACCATCTTCTAATATGTATGTCAATTGATTGTATGCGATTGCCATATTCTATTTTATTAATAAAAAAAGGGCAGAATCCATTCTGCCCTTTGCCTTAGTTATACTCTAAGGCTTGCCGGTGATCTTTTATCTATAAAGTGCTCTGCGGTTTTATATTCACAATGCTTCTCAAGGTGATACCCTCCTTTCAATTTAGTTAAGATTTTGTAATATATGAGCGATTTAGAGAATATATCATATTATAGTTATTGTGTCAAGCCTTGTCAAAGCAAGCTATTTTCTGAACATTTTGCCTTGACCAAGAGCTAATTTTACTATACAATCCGTTATGGGAGCCCATTGGACTTCTGTGGAAAACCAAGGACAATCCGGCCTTGTTTTTATTTTTCCTTAAATATGACAAAGAACCCCTGGTGGCAAGAATCACTTTCTATTTTCAGCCGATTATCCGGCTGGGTACTGTTGCCTTTGATTGCCGGCACCTTGCTCGGACGCTGGCTTGATAGAAAGTATGGCAGCGACCAGAAATGGTTTTTCATTGTCATAGGCATCGCCTTTGTCTTTTCCATGATTGGTCTTGTTATTCAAGCCAGAAAAGAAATGAAAAAGTTCTCTAAATAGTTATGACAGAAACTCGTTCGGAAACACCAATTGAAGCACATACGGAAGTTCAGGCTGAAACACAGGCTGAAGCTGGCCATGAGCATACTCTGTATGCCGAACCGATTTTCCATATTGGCAATTTTCCTGTAACCAATTCTTTATTGACTTCGGGATTGGCATTAGTGATTATTGTTATTGTTGCTTTGGCTTTTCGATTATCCTTAAAGCAAGTTCCCGGAAAGCTGCAGAATATTTTTGAAATGGCGATTGAGTACTTTTTAGGAATCTTTGATGCGGTAACCGGATCTCGCGAACGCTCAAAGCAATTTGCTCCTTTTGTCTTGGCTTTTTTCTTTTTGATTCTGATAAACAATTGGCTGGGAATTATTCCGGGCGTGGGTTCTATCGGAGTATATATGAATGAAGACGGTCATGAAGTGTTTGTTCCGTTTTTACGCGGCGGCACCGCCGACCTGAACACGACCTTGGCGCTGGCCTCTCTTGCGGTCGTAGCCTCGCATATCTTCGGAGTGATTGCGCTAGGCGCTTGGACTTATTTAAATAAGTTCATCAACATTAAAGCGTTCCTTGAGATTCCGAAAAAAGTTATGAAGGATCCGTCGGTCCTGCTCGTTAATCCGATCAAAGCCTTTGTCGGTATTGTTGAAATCATCGGTGAAGTGGCCAAGGTGGCCAGCCTTTCCTTTCGTCTCTTTGGCAACATTTTTGCCGGGGAAGTCTTGCTCGCATCGATGTCCGCTATCATGGCTTTTGCTATCCCGATTCCGTTCTTGTTTCTTGAAGTAATCGTCGGATTGATTCAAGCGCTTATTTTTGCTATATTGGTTTTGATTTATGTGTCCATCAGCACAGCCGCTGAAGAACATTAATGCCTGTCCCATCGAAAGATGGGATCGAAATCAATATTACAAATTTATTTATTAATTTATTAACACTATGGAAAATGTAATGCTCGCCAAAGCCATCGCCATCGGTCTCGGATCAATCGGTCCGGCGCTTGGTATCGGTTATATCGGCGCCAAAGCCATGGAATCCATTGGTCGTAATCCGGAAGCTGCCGGTAAGATCTTGGTCCCGATGCTTTTAGCTTGCGCCTTTGCGGAAGCCGTCGCCATTTACGCCTTGGTTATCGCCTTCAGCATCAAATAATATTTGATTACCTGTTCCGATTTTTCGGGACAGACATTAATTATTATTTATGGATTCATTAATCTCAGCCTTTCATATCGATATCAAGCTGCTCATCGCGCAGCTTATTAACTTCGGCGTCGTTTTTTTGGTGCTATATTTTTTGATTTTTAAGCCGCTCTTCAAGACTACCGGCGACCGCAGCGCAGTTATTGAAAAAAGCTTGAAAGAAGCTCGAGAAATTGAAGAACGTTTGGCTAAGACCAAGGACGAACAGAAGGAAATGATTAAGGCGACCAAGCAAGAAGCCGTAAAGATTATCGAAGAAGCCAACAAGAAAGCTGAAGCGCGCAAGAGCGAAATGGTTGAAAAGGCCAAGGAAGAAATCGGAGCTTTAATTAATCGAGAAAAAGCGCGGATGCAAACCGAGAAATCGATTACTCTCAAAGAAATAAGAGAGGAAGTCGCGAGCTTAATCGAAGCGAGCTGGCACAAGATTTTAGGAGAGAAGATGAACAAAGCGCTTGATGAAAAAATAATCACCAAGAGCATTAAAGACAGCAAATAATATGAAAGCCTCCGTTCGCTCATACGCCAAAGCATTATTCGAGCTGACCGAAAATTTACCAAAGGCACAAGTTAAAGAAGTGGTCGGTCGTTTTTTGCAAGATTTGAAAAATCAGCAGATGCTTTCAAAGATTGATACAATACTGAACGAATATGAACGCTTGAGTGATAAAGCTCAGGGGATAGTCAGAGCGACAATTACGAGCATTCACAAAGTTTCAAAATCTTCCTTGGATGACGCCGCCGCTTTGTTGTTAAAGCGAGTTAAAGGCGAAAGCGTCGTATGGACCGAAATTATTAACCCCGAAATCCTCGGCGGAATAACGATACAATGTGGCGATCTTATTATCGATATGAGTTTAGCTAATCGCGTGAGCGACTTGTCTGCTCAAATAAAAAAATAATATATGACAAAAACTAAAGATTTTATTGTTGAACAGATTAAAGAGCGCATCGGCGATTTTACCGCTACGGCGCGCGAAACGACAATCGGACATGTCTTGAAAGTCGGCGACGGTATTGCCGTGGTGTCGGGCTTGAATAATGTCCGCATGTCCGAAATGCTTGAATTTAAAACTGAACACGGACCGGTAGCCGGCGTAGCCTTGAACCTGGAAGAAGATGTGGTAGGCGCCGTATTATTGTCCGATTATCAAGCTGTGGTTGAAGGCGCGGAAGTAAAAGCTACGGGACGTATTCTTGATGTTCCGGTCGGACCTGAATTGACGGGTCGCGTAGTCAATCCTTTGGGAGAAGCTTTGGACGGCAAGGGCGCCATTAACGCCGCAGCTCATTATCCGATTGAAAAGATTGCTCCGGGAGTTATTACACGTCAATCAGTCAACACTCCGTTGCAAACCGGTATTAAAGCTATCGACGCGATGATTCCCATCGGACGCGGACAGAGAGAATTGATTATTGGCGATCGCCAGCTTGGTAAAACCGCTATTGCTATTGATACGATTATTAATCAGAAAGGCACGGGAGTATTATGTATTTATGTTGCCATTGGTCAGAAAGAATCAAAAGTTGCGGGAATTCTTGCCAAGTTGGAAGAAGCCGGAGCTATGGAATATACGACAATCGTTTTGGCCGGAGCTTCCGCCCCTGCGCCGCAATTATATTTTGCTCCATACGCTGGGTGCGCTATGGCTGAATATTTTTTGGATCAAGGCAAGGACGTATTAATCGTGTACGATGATTTATCAAAGCACGCGGTTGCTTATCGTGAAATCGCCTTGTTGCTCCGTCGTCCGCCGGGAAGAGAAGCGTATCCGGGAGACGTTTTCTATTTGCACTCCCGTTTACTTGAACGCGCCTGTAAGTTGAATGAAGATTTTGGCGGCGGTTCAATTACGGCATTGCCAATTATTGAAACTCAGGCCGGCGACGTATCTGCATATATTCCGACCAACGTTATTTCCATCACGGACGGACAGATTTATCTTGAACCGGATTTGTTCTATCAGGGAAATCGTCCGGCCATTAACGCCGGTTTGTCGGTATCTCGCGTAGGCAGCGCCGCGCAGATTAAAGCTATGAAAAAAGTTGCCGGTAAAATCCGTTTGGAGGCTGCGCAGTACCGCGAATTGGCCGCCTTTGCCCAGTTTGGTTCCGACTTGGACGAAGCCACCCGTAAGCTGCTGGAGCGTGCCCGTCTGGTGACCGAGCTCATGAAGCAGGCCCACTACCAGCCAATGGCAGTTTGGGAAATGGCCTTGAC
>CAYUIC010000020.1:12316-16131 GCA_964444675.1 uncultured Gammaproteobacteria bacterium
GAACGAGGTAAGCGTTTATATGAAGTGTTTAAACAGGGACAATATGGTCCGCTTACTGTACCTGAACAGGTTTTGGTATTTTGGGCTTTGCTCAATGGTCATCTTGATAATGTTCCGGTTGAAAAAATCCAAGAATTTGAAACTGGTTTGCGCTCCTTTGCCAAATCTAACGGAGCAAAGATTTTCAACGCCGTAACCAGCAAGGGAGAACTTACCGAAGAGATTGAAAAAGATTTTGTCGCATTGGTCAGCGAGTTTAAAACAAGTGTTGATTATTTAATTGCTGAGTAAGTATGGCAAACACCAAGGACATACAACGTCGCATCAAGTCGATTGCAAATACGAAAAAGATTACTCGCGCCATGGAAATGGTGGCGGCGGCGAAGATGCGTAAAGCCGTTGAATCCGCCTTGGCAACGCGTTCCTATGCTAACTTGAGCTGGGAAACCTTATTGAATGTTACCCGCGGCAGCGCCAATGCTACCCACCCTTTGTTGGAGTCACGCAGCGAGATAAAACGCCAAGCCATTATTGTTGTCACTTCGAATCGCGGACTCTGCGGAGGTTTCAATTCGTCCCTTGTTTCATTGGTGCGAGCTTCAATTGCAGCTTCTGAAGTTCCGACCGAGATTATTTTGGTTGGGAAAAAGGGCGAGACCTTGGCTAACACTCACAATGTCGTAGCGCAATTTCCCTATCCTGAAACTCGATTGGAAGCGTCGGCAGTTCGTCCGATTATCAGTTATGCTATGGACGGATTTTTGTCAGGAAACTATGACCGCGTGTATGTCGCGTATACTGATTTTGTAAATGCTGCCAAACAGATTGCCAGAATTCGCGAACTTTTACCTATCAGTTCCCATAGTAATGAAATCGGTTTAGGCGTTATGGGTGCGAACGAAAAAATCGGTTCTAATGAAGAGTTCATCAAAGAGAAAGCCACTAAGCACAGCCATCGCGAACAATATAATTTTGAATACTTGTTTGAACCGGAACCGGAAAAAGTATTAGCTGCCGTGGTTCCGCGTTTGTTGGAAATTCAGATGTATCAGGCGCTACTTGAAAGCATGGCCTCAGAACACAGCGCGCGAATGTCAGCCATGCATCAAGCCACCGAGGCCGCCTCGGATCTTGGAGTTGAATTAACACTTTCATACAATAAAGCTCGTCAGTCGGCCATTACTGCGGAAATCGCGGAAATAACCGCCGGCGTCGCCGCCTTAGAATAATAAAATTTATGACAGCACAAAAACATCACGGAGTAGTTAAGCAAGTTATCGGTGTCGTCGTCGACGTTGAGTTTGATGGCGTGTTACCGAATTTGAATTCTGCTTTGACCGTTAAAAACGGTGAAGAAACCTTGACCCTTGAAGTCGCGCAGCATATCGGCACCAGCACGGTACGTAGTGTTGCCATGGGAACAACCGACGGCATCAAGCGAGGCGATCAGGTGACCGATACGGGCGCTCCGATTAGCGCCCCGGTGGGACCCGAAACCTTGGGTCGCATTTTTAACGTTTTAGGAGAGACGATTGACGGTGGCGAAGCCGTTGTGACTAAGAAAAAGTATCCGATTCATCGTCCGGCTCCGAAGTTCATCGATCAATCCACCAAAGCGGAAATTCTTGAAACCGGTATTAAAGTTATTGACTTGATTTGTCCGATTCTAAAAGGCGGAAAAGTAGGTTTGTTTGGAGGCGCCGGTGTTGGTAAAACCGTTATCATTCAAGAGTTGATTAACAACATCGCCAAAGCCCACGGCGGAGTTTCTGTCTTTGCCGGCGTTGGTGAACGTACTCGTGAAGGAAACGATCTCTATCATGAAATGAAAGATGCCAAAGTTTTGGATAAACTTGCCATGGTTTTCGGACAGATGAATGAACCACCTGGAGCTCGCGCTCGCGTCGCTTTGACCGGTTTGTGTATGGCTGAATATTTCCGTGATGAACAAAAGCAAGACGTATTATTCTTCGTAGATAACATCTTCCGTTTCACCCAGGCCGGCGCCGAAGTTTCCGCTTTGCTCGGACGTTTGCCGTCAGCCGTAGGTTATCAACCGACTTTGGCCACAGAGATGGGAAAATTGCAGGAACGTATTACGTCAGCCAATGACGGATCAATCACTTCAAGTCAAGCGGTGTATGTTCCGGCTGACGACTTGACTGACCCGGCTCCGGCAACGACCTTTGCTCACTTGGATTCAACCGTCGTATTGTCTCGCTCGCTTACTGAACTTGGTATTTATCCGGCGGTTGATCCTCTCGACTCATCTTCAACTATTCTTGATCCTTCATTGGTTGGTGAAGAACATTATCGTGTTGCTCGTAGTGTCCAGAAAATATTGCAGCGTTATAAAGATTTGCAGGATATTATCGCCATTCTCGGTATGGAAGAATTGTCTATGGAAGATAAGCTTACCGTGTCGCGCGCCAGAAAAATCCAGCGTTTCCTTTCTCAGCCTTTCTTTGTGGCAGAAACCTTTACCGGACGTCCGGGAAAATATGTCAGCCTGGCAGATACGGTTCGCGGCTTTGCCGCCATTCTTGACGGTGAATATGACTCAAAGAATGAGAATGATTTCTACATGAAGGGCACTATCGACGAAGTAAATTAATTAGATTAGTATGGCCGAATCAGCTCATTATTTCAAGTTTGAAGTGGTTTCTCCCGAGCGAGTCGTTTTGAAAACAACGGCCCGCCAGGTTTCGATTCCGACAACGGAAGGCGAGATAACTATTTTGCCGCTTCATGTGCCCCTGGTTTCCTTATTGGCATCGGGAGTTATTGAAGTAGTGCTTGAGAACGGCGAACGCGATATTATGGCTGTTTCCGGGGGCTTGTTGGAAGTATTGGCCGATAAGGTTGTGATACTAGCAGACTCTGCCGAACGCGCCGAAGAGCTCAATGAAACAGTTATTGCTGAAGCTCATAAACGAGCCGAGGCTCTAAAGGAACAAGCTCGTAATCAGGATGATATTGAGTTTGCGAGACTCAGCGCGTTGATCGAAAGGGAAACCGCTCGATCTCACGCTTTGCGAAGATGGAAAAATATTAAAATAAATAATAAGTAGTTCTTTAAAAAAATAAAATGAAGGAAAAATTTATGCACAAAAACAATCAGGAAGCGGTAAATAAACTTTGGAAAGATAATCAGTCAACTGATTTTATTATTTCTCTAAATAAAGGAGAAGCTGTGCAAGGAGTAATAGACTCTCAGCCTCGTACCGAGCTTATATATTCTCCGGAGAGAATTGAATGTTCCGATGGACGTTGTCCCCATAAGGGTAATGAAGTATCTTTAGCCGGTTCAGGTATTTTAATGCCACGAGCAGATTTAATTAGAATGATTCAAGAGAGAAAGATAAAAAAGATTACCATGCACTTCGATTGCGGCGCAGCCAGAATTGCGTTTGCTGAAGCGCAAGCCAAAGGTTCGGTTCCGGAAGGAATTACTAATGCTGATGAATTTGGAAGAGATTGGGCGCAAAAATTAGCAGCTGAACTTGGTCTGGAATATGAATATATTGGAGCTGAGCAATTTGTTGCGCCCGATCATCATGAGCAAGGTATTTTTATAGATGCAACAGGAAAATTACATCCTGCTATGTTTGAAAATTTACCCAACGTGTTTATTACGCAAAGTGCATCATCTGCGGGCCCTGATTATGTTGCGGCGGAAGCTCAAGCACTAACAAAAATTGGATTTGGCAGTCATGGTTTGGGTGAACGACTCAAATCCGAAGCTCCGTTTCAGATTATGATTGGTTGTGAAAATAATGAACAAGCAGCCATGCTTGGTCCTAGAGTGAGAGATG
>CAYUIC010000021.1:0-1417 GCA_964444675.1 uncultured Gammaproteobacteria bacterium
GTAGTACAGGGGTCTCCAAAACCTCTAGCGTGGGTTCGATTCCTGCCGCCCGTGCAAATGAAACAACCGGTATAAGCCGGTTGTTTTGTTGTAAGGAAAAAAGCTATACTACTTATATGAATACTTTGACTCCTGAAGAAAAAAGAATCATTATCGATAAGGGCACCGAGGCGCCGTTTAGCGGAGAATACGTTAATACTTTTGAGCTCGGAACCTATCTCTGCCGTCAATGTGATGCGCCGCTGTATCATTCCAAAGATAAATTCCATTCTGATTGTGGTTGGCCGAGTTTTGATAATGAAATTCCGGGCGCGGTCGCTCAGAGTACAGATGCCGATGGACGACGCACAGAAATTACCTGTAGTCATTGTGGCGCTCATCTCGGGCATGTTTTTATCGGCGAACGGTTAACAGACAAGAATATTCGTCATTGCGTCAATTCTTTATCAATGAAGTTTATTCCGGGGAATTAATGTATGAAAAATGATTCTATCACTAAAGCTCGCCAAGAATCCTCTACAGGAAAAGATGTGAGCGATAAACGGCTTTTGCAATTTGTTCGTGAGTACGACAAAACCATTTTAATACCAAAGCAAAAATTGCATGCCCGGTTGCTGCTTTGTCCTGTTGGTCTAACGGGAGCCGGTAAGAGTACGGTTATAAAACCAATTGCCAAGGCCTTGGGTCTTATACGAATTTCCGGCGATGAAATCAGGATACTTTTAATGAAAAAAGGTTTTAACACGGTGCGGACCATTGAAATTGCATATCGAGTATATATGAAATATCTTAATGCTGGTTATGGTCTTGCCATTGATTCTGATGTTATTGATCCTTTTGTTAGGAAAGAATTGAAAAAGATTATTAAGGCTAAAAAACTTACTGCTTTCTGGATACATATTAACCCGCCTGAAAAGTTTATTATCAATAAGCTGACAAACTTTAAATATAAACCTAACATGGGTTTTAAGAATGCCTCGGAAGCAATTGCTAACTATGAACGTCGCAAGCCTTTACATGAAAAATATCTTTCGAAGATTAAATTTGATTATACTTTTGACACTTCAAAGAAGAATTTACCCCAACAGATAGAACGTTTTAGGAATAATATTATGTAATATATTGAATTTTATGGAAAAAATTGAACTGAACTTGAATAATCAGGAGCAAATACATCATATTAAACTTTCGGAGCTTAACCAGGAGAACTGGGATAAGATTCTTGAAATATATAAAGACATTGCTGGGAATTCAAAATTTCTAGAAATGATGATAGCCAGAATTGCTAATGTGGAAGAATTAAAATCCGATCTTGGCCGTTCAGGCGCCGTTGCCTACCGCCTTGGATCGGATAAATTAGGTACGCCTCATTCAAAGCTGACCGTAAGCTTAGGGGGCGTTGCGCCTGATAATCTTT
>CAYUIC010000021.1:1427-6080 GCA_964444675.1 uncultured Gammaproteobacteria bacterium
GATAACGTTGAGGAAAAACAAGAAAAAGTTGCAAAAAAATTGCGGGAAGAATTCAACACTCAAGTTTCAGCTTATATTGCAGGTTTAAAATAATACAAGGTAATAGATTTGCAATATTTTTGTTTATCGAATATACTGGTCATACTTTTATAATTCAATATTTCGTAATTGGGGAAGCGAGGTGAAAATCCTCCACAGTGCCGCTACGGTGATTTTGGCTATAAGCCAAAAAAGTCCGACTACCAATCGCGAATCATCATCCCGAGCAGGAATAAAGGCTTTTTTAGAAGAGCCTTGTCAGACGCCTGCTTGCAGGTGTTTTTTTATTTTTATGTATATGACACACAAACAACGAGCCATTGTTTCCGTACTGTGCTTGATAGTGGCGGGGGGACTGCTGTTTTTCTACCAAAGCAAGCCAACGCCTCAACCGCAAAATAAAGCAGAAAATCAAAATGTGGTTGAAAGAACACCGCTAGCTGTTGAAACGCCGGAGCCCAAAGAACTTAAACAAGAAATTAAAAAAGAAAATAACAGTTCAATTAATCTTGTTTTTGGCTCTGATAATCTCGACTTACAATTTAAGCTAGGTTCGTCGTTATTTGAAGTTTTACGCCAAGCCGCAGCCGATAAAAAATTAACCTTAGTAAGCAAGGAATATCCTCCTATGGGGTTTTTTGTCAGTCAGATCGGGAACCTAAAAGATGGCGATGAGGGCAAGCATTTATTTTATTATATCAATGGTGTCGAAGCTACTGTCGGAGCATCAGACTATCTTGTTAAAGACGGCGATCGTATTGAATGGAAATTAAAAAAATAATCGTATGAAAAAATATCTCGTATTATCCGCGCTCTTTCTTGTCTCTTGCATTGCTTTCGTTGCGACGGCCAAGGCAGATGAGCCTCTTCCTGACACTATCGCCCCGGTAATTACTGTGACAGGCCCGATTAGCGTTAATGTAACAGTGGGAGATCCTTATACTGACGCTGGAGCAACCGCGCTTGATAATGTTGATGGTGACATCAGCGCCAACATCGCAGTAAACAATTCGGTAGATACTGCGACTGCGGGAACCTATACGGTCAGCTATAATGTCAGCGATATGGCCGGTAATCAGGCAATTGAAAAAACGCGTACAGTGGTTGTCGCCGAACCCGCGCAAGAAACATTTATAATCAGGAACGGCGGGACCGTCTTGTGGCAAGGCACAGTCGCATTGCCGGCAACCGGTACTGTATCCATTCCTGATTCAAATAACGTCCCGCACACAATCAACAGTCGTAGCGTGCTTGCGATGCTCTATAGTATCGACCAGACAAGCGATGCTTTCGCTATTTCTAATTTGCAATATTTTGATTCCTTCAGCTCATTTTATCTAAAATGCATTACTTCCGCTGCAGGGGTCGAGCTATGCGACAACTGGCAGTTTGCCGTGGGTAACACGACCCCTTCCCTGGGGATTGATGGAACCACAGTGAACAGTTCTCAAACTATTGGTATATATTTTGGCATTTCTCATTCAATCAGTGTAAATGCCGAGGAGGTCATTGCCGGCACACCCTTTGATGCCAACGCATTGAAATATAATTATGTCAGTGATTCGTGGGGACCGCTGACCAATGTTTCCATTGGCGTCACCGTACCTAATCCTGCCGATCCATGGAATCCTACAGTTATCGCGACTTATCCCGTTGATTCGAACGGGCATGTTAGTATCACTATCCTGGACGCGGGCGATTATACGGTTGGAGTGGTGGAAGATTTCTATTACCCTTCATTTGTCGTAAAAGTTCAACTTTTATCCAAGGGAATGCCGGATAAAGAAAATACTGATGGTTCCAAGGGAAAATTTGATATAGACAAAGCTTTGGAATTCTTAAAGAAAAATCAGTCAAGCAACGGTTCATTTGATTCAGAACTCTATACCGATTGGACGGCGATTGCCTATGGCGCGGCGGGTTATGCAAATAATTCACGGGAGCTGCTACTTACTTTTTTAAAAAAGAATTCTCGCGTATCTACTAACCTAACGGATAATGAGCGCCGGGCAATGGCTCTCTTGGCCCTGGGACAAAATCCGTACTCCTTTGAGAAACTAAATTATATCGAGGCGATTGTTAAAAGTTTTGATGGCAACCAGTTCGGCGACGCCGCCCTGGTTAATGATGATATTTTTGCGCTCTTCCCGTTGCTCAGCTCAGGTTATGTGGCAAGCGACGACATAATTATCAAAGATATCGCATTTATTATCAGTAAACAGCGCAACGACGGTTCATGGGAAGGAAGCGTTGATGTGACTGCCGCAGCTGTGCAGGCTCTAAGTGCTATCCCATCCACTGACGCAGTCAAGAACTCACTTGAAAAAGCTGCAGCATTCCTTAAATCAAAACAAGAAGATACAGGCGGCTTTGGTTCCATCTATACAAGCTCATGGACAATTCAGGCGATGAAAAGCCTTTCAGCCGATTGGAAAAAAAATAATTTAAACCCTGCTTCATATTTGGCCACACAACAAACAGAAGATGGCGCTGCTTTAATTAGTACAGAAACAAAACAAAATAGGATTTGGGCGACAAGTTACGCAATCCCGGCTGCTTTGGAAAAAGATTGGATGAAAATTCTGCTTCCGGTAACCAAAGCGACAAGTGAGGAACAGGAGATTGAAACAGACGAGCCTAAGGAACTTATTCTGCAGGAAGTAGTGCAAGAAACAACACATAATTCTACCGAGCTAACGGAAATTCCGCTTCAAGAGAAAACCTCCTTATCTAATCGCTTTGTCGCCGAAGTCGGCGCTCAAGGCATTGAAGAAGATTCTGAAATCCAAAGTGATTTCATGGCAGAAGAAAATACGGTGCGAAGCGATTCAGAATCCAGCGAGCAAGCAACTGACAAGCAAATGCCGGCAAGCGCGGGAATTGTTATTCTGTTCTTGATTGGAGCAGCCTTATGGTTCCGCTTCGTGTGATACAATGATTGAATGAGAGTATTAAACCGCAAAGGCGATTTTATCCCGGCTAAAGCCGATCCTCACCTCACTCAAGACAAATATGAGGAATTGCTTGCCAAATTGGAACACTTAAAAAAAGTGACTCGTCTTCGCTTAATGAAAGAAGTGGCTAAAGAAGCGGAAAACGGAGATTTTTCTGAAAATGCTTCATATCAAATTGCCAAAGGAAAACTTCGTGGAGTAAACGAAGCGATTCTGTATCTTGAAGAACACTTGAAAAAAGCGGTTATTATAAAAACTGATTCCAGCAAAAATAGCGTAGAGATAGGATCACGAGTCACAATCAAATCTGACGCTGAAGAAAAAACGTATTTAATCTTGGGATCTTCAGAAGTTGATTTGAAAAGAAACATTATTTCACATAATTCACCTTTGGGAATGGCCCTGCTCGGCAGGCGAAAAGGCGAGTCGATTGAGCTGAAAAAGCAAGAGAAGCTTCAGCGGTATATAATCACGGATATACAATAAAATTGCCCTGGATTTTGCCGATTTGTTGTGTTATACTGCCTCAATAAGACTATTTATGAATAAGATTTCAATACAAGAAGCCAAGCTTCAAGGTTCTGGGGAAGTAAGCGTTGCCGGCTGGGTGCGTAATCGCCGTGAACATAAAGGCGTTGTTTTTGTTGACCTTCACGATATCTCTGGTTCAATCCAGGTTGTCTTTGCTTCAGACATGCCTTGTTTTGCTATTGCCCAGCAACTGACTCTGGAAAGTGTCATACACTTGTCCGGTTCTCTCAAGCCAAAACCCGCGCCGAAGAACAATCCCGATGCGACACCTGATTTTGAACTGTTGGCGGAAAAAGCCGAGATAATTTCTTTGGCCGATGAAAACTTGCCGATTCCCGTATTAACCAAATCTGATAACGAAGCCAGTCTTGATTTGAGTTTTGATTGGCGTTGGCTTGATTTGCGTCAACCGGAAAAGCAGATGATTTTTAAAGTATGGACCGCCTTGGAAGCAGGTTTTCGCGATTATTTTTTGCAGAATAATTTTATCCAAGTGTATACACCGTGTTTCATGAGTACGGCTTCTGAAACGGGTTCAGAAGTATTTGAAGTAAAATATTTTGATCGTAAAGCCTATCTCGCGCAGTCGCCGCAATTTTACAAACAGATGGCGATCGCGTCCGGCTTTGAACGCGTTTTTGCATTTGGAACGGTTTTCCGCGCCGAACCATCTTTTACCACTCGGCACGTTACAGAATTCACCGGTTGGGATTTTGAAATGGCATATATCGAATCGCACGAAGATATCATTCGCGCCGAAGAGGGGATGCTTGTCGCCGGATTTGCGAAACTCAAAGAATTGGGCATTGATATAGAGGTTCCCACAACTCCATTCCCGCGCATCAGTCTCGCGGATGCAAAACAAAAGCTACAAGCCGCCGGTATCACGAGCGAAAAAGATCATGACTTTTCTCCGGAAGAAGAACGTGAACTGTCGTCTATCATCAAGCAAGAACAAAATCATGATTTCGTTTTTGTGACCGATTATCCGATTGAAGCTCGTCCGTTTTATCATATGCGACACGCGGATAATCCAAGGCTTACTAAAAGCTTTGACCTCTTGTATCGCGGAGTTGAGATAACCACAGGCGCGCAAAGAGAACATCGTATTGATATTCTTGAAGCTCAG
>CAYUIC010000021.1:6090-15819 GCA_964444675.1 uncultured Gammaproteobacteria bacterium
GAATTAAAAGATTATTTGAATTTTTTCCGTTATGGTTGTCCTGATCACGGCGGCGCAGGAATCGGCCCGGCCCGTTTAATCATGAGAATACTCAATCTTTCAAGCGTCAAAGAAGCGTGCTTCTTGCCGCGCGACGTTAAGCGTTTAAATCCCTAACTCAACTATGCCCAAAGAAGCCTGGCCTATAATCGGTAATGCTAACGCGCTTGATTTTTTCGAGTCGTTACTTGCTGAGGAGAGGCGTGATCCGGGTTCTATCGGCGGTGTTTATTTGGTGACTGGTCCTGAAAAAGTTGGCCGCGCTTCAGCCGTGGAATTTTTTATCAAACGACTTTTGGGTTCGGATGACCAGCATCCGGGTGAAACCATTGATATGTGGCCGGATATTTTTCGTCTGCGCCGCGATGAAGACAAGAGGGAGATTGGTGTGGACCAAGCTCGTGATTTTAGCGCGCGTCTTTCTCTCAGTTCTTTTACTGCAAGTTACCGCGTTGGCATTATTCATGACGCACATTTGCTATCCACCGAAGCGGCCAACGCGCTGTTGAAGACGCTTGAAGAGACACGCGATCAAGCGATTGTTTTTCTTATAGCTCACAATGCGGACCAACTGCCTCAAACCGTTGTTTCACGCTCGCAGCATGTCGCGTTCAGAGCCGTGGCGGTTGATGAGATTTATGATTGGCTTATCTCGGTACATAGTTTCGATCGTCCCTTCGCTAAAAATATCGCTCGCTTGTCGGGCGGTCGTCCGGGACTTGCCTTGGACTTGGCGCGGGACAAAGAGCTGCTCGAAAAAAATTTGGCGCCGGCACGAGTTCTTATCGCTTCATTCAAGCAAAAACTTTTTGAACGCTGGAAAGCAGCTTCGGTACTTTTGTCTGAGAACGGAGCTTCAGTGGCCGATACGGCCGAAGCCATAGTGGATGATTGGCGCTGCGTGGTTCGTGATATAATAATGACGCAGCTTAATCAGCCTGAATATATGCGTTACGCCTTTTTGGAAGAAATCAGGCAAGTTTCCCGGAGTTTCGGTTTATCGGAAGCCAGGCGACTTGATGAACGTTTGCAAAAATCGGCCGCTTATCTCAGATCCAATGTCAGTCCTGCGACCGTCTTAGAAAATATTCTTATTACTCTTTAATTAGAGATATGACAATACAAAAAATCATTGTGCTTTCGTGCGCCATCTTCGTCAGCCTTACTCTCAGCGCCTGTACGATCAATCTCGGTTTCGGAGGAAAAACAACGGGACCGGACGGGGGAGTATATAAGACCACTAATCGAGGCGAGATTTGGCAACAAAAAAGCCTTATTCCGACTACAAGCGGCAAACCAAATGTAATTAATAACCTTGATGCAACGTTTATTGCTTCAGACCCCGGTGATCCGAAGGCTTTATATTTCGGCAGCATTGAAAACGGCATTTTCTTCAGTTATGATGCGGCTGAAACATGGCAGCCAATCAAAGCGCTCGGACCGATTACGGCGCGCGCCTTTGCCGTTGATCCAGCCTCAAAATGCACTCTGTATGCGGCGATTGCCAATAAAGTAATGAAGAGCAGCGATTGCGGCCGAACTTGGCAGCAGGTGTACTATGACAACGAACTTGAAGTTTTTATCCCAACCATCGCGGTTGACGCGTATGACAGTCGTAACGTCTATATCGGCACAACCCGCGGTGAAATCATTGCTTCGAGCGATTATGGCAAGAGTTGGCGAACCCTGCAGCGTTTTGATAATGAAGTGCGCAAGATTATCTTGGCTCCATTGGATACCCGCATTATCATGGTAGCGACTAAAGATAAGGGATTGTTTCGTTCCATGGACAAAGGCGCGCACTGGGAAGCTTTGGCGGAACGCTTAAAAGAATTTGAAAACAGCTCGCGTTTCCGGGACATCAGTTTTTCAAAGGCGCAGGCCGGCTTCATGATTTACGCGACCAATTATGGCTTGCTTAAAACCATTAACTACGGCGACGATTGGACTGCGCTGAAATTGATTACTCCCGAAAAAGAAGCGACTATTAACAGCGTAGTGAGCGGTTCACAAAATGTTAAGGAAATTTATTATATAACTGATACGACATTTTACGGTACGACGGACGGCGGAGAAAACTGGTCTACAAAAAAATTGCCTTCGACGCGAGCCGGACGCATGTTGATTGAAGACCTGGCCCAACCCGGCGTAATGTATCTTGGAGTTCAAGCAACTGAATAATTTTATGAGTACATACTTAGATTCATCCAAAGCGAAATTCAAACAAGCTATTGAGTTTTTCGAAAAAGAAGCTGCAACTTTGCGCACCGGAAGAGCAAATCCCAATATGCTCGAAGGTATTCAAGTTGAAGCCTATGGTTCAACCATGCCTTTAAACGGCGTAGGTAATATCTCGGTGAGCGACGGGCGCAGCATTGTTATCGCGCCTTGGGACAAAACCGTTCTCAAAGATATTGAGAAGGCCATTGTCGCAGCGGATTTGGGAGTTGGCGTTGTTAATGAGGGAGACAAGATTCGTTTAACCGTACCGGCTTTGACTGAAGAAAATCGCAAGGAACTGGTAAAAAAATTAAATGTTAAAATGGAAGACGCGCGTATCGTTGTCCGTCAGCTTCGCGATGATGTTAAACAAGAAATTGAAAAAGCTTTTGAGGATAAGGAAATTGCCGAAGATGATAAATTCAGATTCGTTAAAGAACTTGATGATGCGGTTGGGGCCTATAATGATGAATTAAAAGCTGCACGCGATCATAAAGAAAAAGAAATAATGACCGTTTAATATGATACTAACTGCCATTATCTTTTTCGTATTGCTCAGCATTTTAGTTTTGGTCCATGAATTCGGCCATTTTATTACTGCGCGAAAATTCGGCGTTGGCGCCGAAGAATTTGGTTTGGGTTTTCCGCCTCGATTATTCGGTTGGTACCGTAATACTGCTGGTAAAGGAATATTTTTCTGGGGAAACCGTGAAGTAACTGATGCGCGTGATACCGTATATTCTTTTAACTTAATTCCCATTGGCGGATTCGTACGCATTAAAGGAGAAAACGGCGATGTTAAAGATGACGCCTCGAGTTTCGCCACTAAATCAATTGCCAAACGCACCCTCATTCTCTCAGCCGGTGTAATCATGAATGTAATTTTAGCAGCTGTCATTATCATTACCGGCTTGATTGCCGGTTTACCTCAGACTTTAGAGGGAGCACAATTTCCAAAAGGAGTGACCGTTGAAGATCGTCGCATTCAGATTTTAACTGTTTTGCCTGATTCAGTCGCTGAAAAGGCCGAACTAAAAAGTGGAGATATA
This sequence comes from uncultured Gammaproteobacteria bacterium, assembly GCA_964444675.1. Lineage (GTDB taxonomy): Bacteria > Patescibacteriota > Patescibacteriia > Patescibacteriales > Patescibacteriaceae > Patescibacterium. The sequence goes on from CAYUIC010000021.1 coordinate 9,399, forward strand.
ATTAATGCAATTGATGGACAGCATTTTGCTAACTACAAGGACTTACAAGATTATGTTGGAGACAAGGCCGGCAAGCAATTGAAATATGAAATTATTCGTGGCAAGGAAACAAGCATCAAAGAAATCACTCCGCAAGCGCTTGAGGGGACTGATCGCGCCGGCGTGGGAATATCAATAGCCGAGACCGGTATCGTACGCTATCCCTGGTATAAGGCGATTCCTGAAGGAATCAGGTTGACGGGGATATTGTTGTGGACGATTATTGTCGGACTCGCAACGGTTATTGGAACACTCTTTAAGGGCGGCAGTGTTTCCGGCGATGTTGTCGGACCGGTGGGCATTGCCGCATTAACCGGACAAATGGCTGACATGGGCTTTGCCTATCTCGCGCAATTCGCGGCCATTCTTTCATTGCATTTGGCCGTTATCAACTTTGTGCCGTTTCCGGCTTTGGACGGCGGACGTGTTTTGTTCTTACTGATTGAAAAATTCAAAGGTTCGCCGGTGCGGCAAAAAACCGAAGCGATTATCCATAATCTCGGTTTTATCCTGTTGATTGGGCTCATCATTATCGTAACCTTCAAAGATATTATTAAATTATTCTAATATGAAGTTAAACATCAAGACCAGCAATCTCGAACTTACACCCGCCATCAAAGAATATATTGAAACTAAAATGGAAGCTGTAACACGCTTTCTTGGCAATCTTGATATTATTAATTTTGATTTTGAAGTTGAGTTGACGACTAAACACCATAATAAAGGAGAAATTTTCCGCGCTGAAGCCAATCTTGAAGTGGCCAAAGACTTATTGCGCGTGGAAAAAACCGAAGCGGACTTGTATAAAGCTATTGATAAAGTTAAAGACCATCTGGTCGAACTCATCAAAAAACATAAAGAAAAGAGGATTGCCAAACGTCGCGAGATAGTATAAGATGGTTTGATTGTATGAGTATTATCACTAAACTATTTGGCGATCCGAACAATCGTGTTATTAAAGCTCTTGACGGGCTTATTTCGCGTATAAACGCCTTAGAATCCGGCTATAGTGCCCTGTCTGATGCAGAGTTGGCGGGGTTGACTGTGGATTTCCGCAAACGCCTCGGCGTTATTCAAAAAGAGGACGGCAGCCTGGAACAGACGCTTAGCATAGAAGAAGAAAATAAAATACTTGATGAATTGTTGCCGGAAGCCTTCGCGGCGGTGCGTGAGGCGTCAAAGCGTGTTATCGGGCAACGTCATTATGACGTGCAGTTGATTGGAGGTATTATTTTGCATCGCGGGCAGATTGCAGAAATGAAAACCGGAGAAGGAAAAACCTTGGTTGCGACCCTGCCATTATATTTGAATGCATTAGTGGGCCGCGGAGTTCACCTTGTTACAGTTAACGATTATTTGTCTCGTGTCGGTGCAGGTTGGATGGCACCCGTGTATCATGCGCTCGGGCTTTCAACCGGAGTTATTATTCATGACCAAGCTCTCGTTTTTGATCCTGAACATTACGACGAAACGCAGTACGACGAACGTTTGCGCCGCTTTAAGGCGGTGGCTCGTCCGGAAGCGTACCGTTGCGACGTGTTGTACGGAACCAACAACGAATTCGGTTTTGATTACTTGCGCGATAACATGGTTATGAGTTCGGCCGACATGGCACAAAGGGTATTGTATTTTGCGATTGTCGCTGAAGTTGACTCAATCTTGATTGATGAAGCGCGCACACCGTTGATTATTTCTGCACAGGCCGAGGAATCAGCCGATCGTTACTATACCTACGCAAGTTTAATGAAGAGTCTCGCGCAAAATCCGGACTTGTATAATAAAGATGAAAAGATGCGAGCGGTTCATTTGACTGAAGCCGGTCAAGACTGGGTCGCCGAGCGTTTAAAAACCGATCCGTGGAAAGCAGGAGACACAATTGCGCAATTCCATCTTGAAGCCGCTCTCAAAGCCCAATGCATGTTTGAAAAAGACAAAGATTATGTTGTGCGTGAAGGCGAGGTGATTATCGTTGATGAATTCACCGGCCGCTTGATGTTTGGTCGTCGCTACTCAGAAGGTTTGCATCAAGCGATTGAGGCTAAAGAAAATGTAAAAATCCAGCGTGAAAGTCGTACGCTGGCAACCGTTACTTTCCAGAATTATTTCCGCATGTTCCAGAAATTGTCTGGTATGACCGGAACGGCTATGACCGAAGCTGAGGAATTCTTTAAGATTTATAAATTGGAGACGGTAGCGATTCCGACTAACCGTGCCAACCAGCGCAAAGATCTCAATGATTTGATTTATGGGTCTGAAGAAGCAAAGTTCAAGGCGGTTATTGAAGAATTGAAAAAGCGTCATGCCGCCGGTCAGCCGGTGTTGGTAGGCACCATTTCGATCGAAAAGAACGAATATCTTGGAGCTATGCTCGAACGGGAAGGAATCGCCGCCAATGTCTTGAATGCAAAACAACATGAAAAAGAAGGAAACATTATTGCGCAGGCGGGAAAACCCGGCGCAGTAACCATTGCTACGAACATGGCCGGTCGCGGTGTCGACATTATCTTGGGCGGAACGCCTTTTGACCAAGCAGCTTATGACAAGGTTGTAGCAGCCGGAGGTTTGCATGTTATTGGCACGGAACGTCATGAAGCGCGCCGCATCGATAACCAGTTGCGCGGTCGTGCCGGACGACAGGGCGATCCGGGCTCGAGCCAATTCTATGTTTCAATGGAAGACGATTTGATGAGGATTTTCGGCGGCGATCGCATGAAGAATTTAATGAAGAGCTTAAAACTTCCCGAAGACACACCGATTGAAAACAAAGTCATTTCCAAATCAATTGAATCTGCTCAGCGCAGAGTTGAAGGCAATAACTTTGATATCCGAAAACATTTGGTTGAATACGATGACGTCATTAACCATCACCGTCATTCGATTTATGCCCGCCGCAAAGAAGTATTACTGCTCGCTGAACAAGAACCCATGGAAGGTCAGAAAACTTTGCGTGATATTATTCTTGATATGGTTGAAATGGAGATTGAACAGATGGTTAGTTTTCACACCGCAGCTGATTATGTTAAAGACTGGGATTTGAAAGAAATCAAAGAAAGCGTCGCAACAATTTTTCCGATTGAAGGAGAAATCACAACTAAACTCGACGAGATAGCCAACGATGCTTCAAAGCTTGATAAAATTAAAATTAGAACTGAATTGATTGAGTTTTTGGTTCAACGTTCGGTTGAAACCTATGACAAGATGTCCACGCTCGCGCGTGAGGCCGGACTTGATTGGACTGAAGTTGAAAAATCAGTTTTGCTTCGAAGTATTGATAGTTTATGGATGGATCACTTGGAAGTTATGGATTACATGCGTCGCGGTATCGGATTGCGCGGTTACGGTCAGCGTGATCCATTGGTTGAATATAAGAGGGAGGCCTTCAGGATGTATAGCGAATTGATAACGTTGATTCAAAAACAAATTGTGTATTCGATTTATAAGATTGGCGGATTACAGGATTTCGTTATGCCAAAAACTAATTTTGGGAATATTACCGTTTCAGCTCCGGCGAAAACTATGGGCGAAAGTTCTACGAGCGTAACGCAAGTCTTTACTGATCGAAAAGTAAAAGATTCTGAAGGCAACGAAATAGGTCGCAATGATCAATGCCCCTGCGGCTCAGGCAAAAAATGGAAAAAGTGCGGCATGCTTGATACGGCAGAACATCAAGAGTTGATGGCAAAAAAATAATATGAGTATAGAAAAGCCAGAAATTATTCGTTCCATTTTAGAAAATGATCAAGTAAAAGATTTCATTGAATATAGAGGAATCAAAGCGGAGCATTATGATATTATTGAATTATTGTCTCTAGTCCCGAAAAATGCTCTTATTGCGCCAATGCATAATTTCTTTTCATTAAATCAACATAACAGTATACGAGAATTACAGCGTAGTATTAGGGAAGCCGAGCTAAATAACAATGCGCAAAGGAAGAATATGTATGAACTTTTTTTGCAATTTTGCGAAGCATACGATCCTGACACCGCGCATCATCTTGAGAGAGTTTTAGAAAATATTTAATTAATATGACTACGGGGTCTATTATAGCAATCTGCGGTGGGCCCGGAACAGGGAAATCAACGTTAGTACACAAACTTCGTGATCATTATAATGCCGAAGCTATTTTTGAGGGTGAGGAATTTCCCGAACGCATTAAAGAAAACTTACGCGACAACAAGAACCAACTTGAATCGCGTATTTATTTTCGCAATCTTTTAACTAAAATGCACTTGAAAGCCGAGGTTTTAAAACAGCAAGGAAAATTTGTTATCATGGATACCTTTTGGTTAACCAATGATGTGTATAGTGAGCGTTGGCTTGAACATGATTTTCAAAAAGATTTAATGAGAGAGCTCTCTTTACTTGATTCTCAATTTCTTTCCATGCCTGATTTAATGATTATTTTAGAAGCGGATAAACATAAGGTTCATGAATTTATGATGAAGCGAGGTCGGCTGTTTGAAATTGACGGCGATGTTGTTAATCGTTTTGTTACGGCAGGTAATGCTCATCGCGATTTTTTTGAACGCCATCATAATGCCTATTTTATTGATCGCAGCGAACTTGATTTTGAAAAATCCGATCATTTTAAAATTATTACAGATTTGATCAATGATAAGTTATGTCTAAACGAATAGTCACCACACTTTCATATATAAAAAATAATGGTCAGCTTGTGCTGGCCTTAAAAAAACGTGGTTTTGGCGTTGGCAAATGGAACGGCTATGGCGGCAAAATTATTGACGGAGAAACATTAGAAGAATCAGCCATTCGCGAAATTAAAGAAGAAGCTGAAATTGAAGTGAGTGAAATAGAAAAAAGGGGAGTGATTCATTTTTCTTGGCAAAACGAAAATAATCGCCCAATTAAAGCTCATGTCTATGAAATTATAAAATATAGGGGCGAACCGAAAGAAACTGAAGAGATGAAACCGGTTTGGTATGAAATTGATAATTTGCCTTATCATGAGATGTGGGCGGATGACCGGTATTGGTTGCCAACATTTTTAGAAGGCAAATATTTTAAAGCAAAATTTGTCTTTGATGATAATGATCAAGTAATTGATCATTCGATTGAAGAAATAAAAAAAGCCTTTACTGAGTAAAGGCTTTTGGCTGGTTTATGTGTTACAATGGCAGCTCCATGCCGATCTGTTATGTTTGGTTTTTTAACTAAAGCATCTTAAAATAGGTCGTTGGTTTTGTGTGCTTTGACTTAGCCTACTTTGGAGGCAGTTAATTTAAGTGAACTATGCTTAATATAATAACACACATTGATAATTCTGTCAAGTACTTATAAAAACCCTTAAAAATTGGGGTTATTTCAGACTTTATCCACTTGATTTAAAATCAAGTATCCTATAAAATACAGTAACAAATATTTATTAACTACATATGCCGGATTCAGTATTATCTCGAGTTTTCTTCCCAAAGGGCCGTAAAAAGGTCTGGTGGGCGTTTAGTTTTGTGCTTATCTTAACGATCGGCGGAGGATTGGTTGCTTTTGGCAATTACTATAACCAAGCAATCGACAGCTACAAGATTCCTTTGCCAAAGGTCAAAGAAGTACCGTTCCAACTCGGTTTGGATCTGCTCGGCGGCTCCCAGCTCGTCTATGACGCTGATGTCTCCGGTATTTCATTAGCCGATCAGGGACAAGCAGTTGAAGGCGCGCGCGATGTTATTGAAAAACGCGTGAACGTTTTCGGCGTCAGTGAACCATTGGTGCAAGTCAATCGCGGCGTTGATGGCGCATACCGCATTATCGTAGAACTCGCGGGCATCAAGGATATCCGCGAAGCCATTAAGAAAATCGGAGAAACTCCTTTGCTTGAGTTTAAAGAACAGCGCACTGAGGCTCCTGTCTTGACCGACGAGCAAAAAAAGGAAATTGAATCATATAACAAAGAAGCTCAAAAAAAAGCTGAATCCGTTTTGGGGAAACTTTTATCCAACGGCGATTTCGCCGCCTTGGCCAAAGAATTTAGCGAAGACAAAGCCACTAAAGATAAAGGAGGAGACTTGGATTGGGTCGCGGCTAAAGATAATGCTGACCTGGCTAAGGCCGCTGAAAAAGTCGGTGTAGGCAAGACCAGTAAGGACCTGGCAAAAACTACTGCCGGTTTTGAATTATTGAAAGTTGACGGCAAACAGATTAAAGAGGTGGAAGCTTCTCATATTTTGATTTGTTACCAAGGTTCTGAAGGTTGCCAAAGCGGTTTAACCAAAGATCAGGCCTATACCAAGATCAAAGAACTTAAAGCCAAAGCCACTCCTAAGAATTTTGCCGATTTAGCAAAGGCGGAATCGAACGACGCAGGTTCAAAGACCAACGGCGGTTCACTTGGCTTCTTCGGCAAAGGTGCCATGGTTGAACCGTTTG
>CAYUIC010000022.1:0-15181 GCA_964444675.1 uncultured Gammaproteobacteria bacterium
CTTAACTAAAAACATTGAAAGCCTTCCTTCATTAATATATACAGAAATATAGCTAGGCAAAAAACTCCTCACTGCGGTTGAGAACAAATTACCTATTAATACATAGGTAATCATTTCCGGTAGACTGTAACCTTTTATTCCGCCAAAACCTGCTGAATAAATAGAAGTCCACATTAAAACCAGAATCAGAACTTCGGCGATTTCTCCAACACGATACGTTGCGATAGTAAAACGAAACGTTAATCCACGCTGCCACGCAGAGCTAATAATTACTTGCGCTTGCTTCAGGTGGTTCGACATAGACTCTAATATTTCACGAAGTAGTTGATTTTGGCGTTCGTTTTAAGCGTTTCGATAAAACCGGGAGCTTCTTCATTGAGCTTGTTGGCGCGCACGCCTTCTTTGATTTGTGCTTTGGTTTCGGCTTCTTTGCCTTTTGGCAAAGTGATTGAATTATCTTTTATATACTGATCGACTTCGGCGTCGGTCACGTTCAGCTTATCGCCGAGCATTTGTTCCAATTCTTTCTGTAATACGATACGTTGACGAATATCCTCGCGAGTTACGTTCTGCGCCGCCAACACTTCATCAAGATTTTGTCCTTGATCTGATAACTGCTTTTCCAATTTCGTCATTTCTTCGTTAACCGTTTCATCGCTGACACTGATGTTTTGTTTGGCAGCTTCAAGCATAATCAAGCGATCATTAATCATTGCATCAAGTGTCGCACGGCCGGAAGTTTTTTCAAGTTCATGCACCACGGACATACGGCTGATTAATTGTCCGTTAACAGTCGCGGCGACAAAAGCACCTTTGACAAAATATGCTAATGCCAAAACAATAATTACAACAACGGCAATTATGATGTTCTTCTTATTGACCCAATGCGGGACAGTAATTGTTTTTGAAACTTCCTCGGGCGTGGCCGCAGCTGTTTCAGCTTCGACGATTACGACTTCTTCTACGATTTCATTTTCATTTTCCATACGTATATAGTTAGTAAATTATTCTGCTTTTCGCACTTTGGGCGTTACCCAAAAACCCATATACTTGCCGAACATCAAGCGCGTTTGCGCTTCAAGGCCGGGAATCGCTCCGAACAGGACAATGACAAAAGGCAGGAAAAGCCATTGAATCACCATAATAGCATATTGTTTAAAGCGTTGGCGATGTACCGCCGGGAGAATCAAAATTGAGATAACCGCTGACAAGACCATACCGACCATAGCCAAAGTCATAAGCCAACGAGTAACGTCGGGCAGATTACTTGATAATACGGTTGAATTAAAGCGATCTCCGCCCAAAAATAACGGCAGCCAACCGACAATTGAAGTGATGAGCGCATTGGTCGCCCAGGAATGAAAACCGTAGAGCTGCACGGCAATATGGTTTAGATATACTTGTTTCTTAGGGATATTTTTCCAATCTTTCATCGTATTGAAAATGAGATACGGTATATTCTCCGATCCCCAACCCCAGCGACGTTGTTGTCTGTACAATGATCCGGCGGTTGTCCAGCGATTACGATCCATACAAATATCCATCGAAACCGGGAAATACAGCGGCTCAACGCGGTAGTCGCCTTTGTAATAGCAAAAGCAATGCCAAAAAATACGTGAATCTTCTGACACCATATTGGTAGACCAAAATCCGATATCAACAAGCGCTTGCCAGGTCATTGAATGCGAAGAATAAGTCGCGAGCTTTTCCGGCTTGATTTGTTGCATCATTTGCCAGAAGGTATTTGAAAAAGCGGCGACGCGCGCAAAAAACGGAGCCTGCCAAATATTATTGTGATACACGGGCACGGGCTGGAAACTTGCGCGGTATGGTCGCTCAACCGTCAAGAAGGCATGAGCAAAACAATGAAAATATCCCGGATGCGCAATTGTGTCGATATCAAAGACGCTAATTAAAATTTTCTTTGGATCTATCTGCTCTGGATCGACAATTAAACGTTTTAATTCTTTGGCGGCCCAAGCCTGGTTGGCTCCCTTGCCTTTGAGCTCGCCTTCGATATCAGGATGCACCGTTACCAACAATCTGCCGAAGCGATGTTCATATTCTTTTTTAATCGCTTCACCGATAATTCTGCCTGATTCTCCGGTTCTACCCTCGGTCGCCAAGACAATAATCATCTTATCGGTCGGATAACCGTTTGACGCGAGCGCCTCAATCGTCGGACGAATGACTTCAAGACTTTCATTATAGGTCGGCAAGATTACTATTTGCGTTATTTCTGTCCAATCAAACCCTACTGTTTTACTGACGCCCAACTCTACGCATTTTGCTTTCCAATCAATCTTCATGCGTTTTTTAATCGCACGATATGAAATTAATAAATGTACCCCAAGAAATACGACGAGTAAAAGCCAATACACGTCAAAGAGGATAACAAAAACGGCGGTTCCGACCGGAGCGGTAGCCGACAAAACAACCAAACCAATAATTGTTCCCCAAGATAAAAAGCCCGGAAGCATTTCAAGCAGCCGGTAAATCTTTCTGTCGCGACCGGTTAAATCCGTCGCTTTACTGATTTTAAGATAATTAATCATGTTTTTCTTTGCCGGAAATTATAAAAATCTTTTCGCCAACCGCGTACAAGATACCGAGGAAGATAAAAACAAACAAAATGTTTAATGCGGCACTTGCTTCATTAAAATAAGAAAATGCAACGCGGATAATCTGTCCGGGCCTGGTCAGCAATTCCCATGAATTGAATCGATTAACCAAACCGAGTAAGACTCCCCAAGCTGAAAAGAAACAAGCTAAAGTCGCGAAGAGTATCCCCTGCTTTAGACCGAAACGTTTTGTCACATAACTTTTCAGTGGCCTGATGGCCAGAACAAACGACGGCCAACCGAATGATGCATACAGAAAAAAGAAGATGCTCATCCAGGCGTTTTCCGCGCATACGTTGCTATAGGAACCAAAGGGGCAATAACCGATAATGTGCCGCACATCAGTCATAAGATACGCCGTATTGGGCAAAAAGGCAAGCCAAACCGAAAAGCTCAGGGCTTTGGCAAACCACGAGGCTTTCTTGTCTTTTAAGAGCTTACGTGTCCAACGCCCCGCTACAATAGCCAAGGTGGCCAGCAAAATATTCCATATAATAAAGGACAGCGGATAACCGTTGATAGTAACATGAAAAATATTCAGTACCGTGCCAATAAAAGCATCAGCCGGATATGCCGAAGCTGCATCCATAGCGTTTATAATTTAATTGTTTCTCCGGGCTTGATAGTGCCTCTTTCAGCGTCATGACTCGGCGCAGGGGCGGAACGCGGAATATCGCGCAGCGAAATCGTCGGTGTCGGCGCAACGTTGAGAGACGCTAATTCGACTTCTTTTAATTTTTTGCGATCAGTAGTGGCGCGTGTCTTTTCTTCACGAAGAATTGCCAAACATTCTTTGCAATATACCGGGCGTACGCCGTCAGGCACAAACGAAACTTTGGTTTCCTTACCGCATCGAGCGCATACTGCGTCGTTTAAATATGTCGTATCCGGTCGAGGCGTTGGAGTATAGACCGGAGCCGTGGCAATTGCAGCGGCGTGAGCCGGCGAAGGCGCAACTCCCAATTGGGAAGCTGTTGGCGCGCTAACAAGCGGGGCGCGCGGAGCATCTTCTTCCGCTTGATGCCAATGCATGATCTTTTCAGTAACAATATCGCGAGCCGATGAATAGCGTTCTCGTGTTTGTTTAATAACATTATCCTTTTGTCCGGTTTTTTCAGCTTCAGTTAACGGTGCCAAACCTCGAGCTGAGAAAGGGTCTGAAGCCACGCCGTCAATCATCAATTTCAAACAAATATTATATTTAGGCAAGTTAACCAGATCTTCTTCGGTAAAAACCGGCGTAAATTCTTTTACCAGTTCTTCGGCATCAGCTGCTCCGACACGGAACACTACGAGGGTTCCCACGTTACCGAAAACCGCAAATTTTACTTTTTCTGAAAGCTGTTCAATATACTGGTGTCCCATAATCAAATTAAGACGGTACTTACGAGCTTCGGACAAAATATTGGCAAAAGATTCCGTCGCGAAGTTCTGGAATTCGTCGACATACAAATAAAAATCCCGGCGTTCATCCTCATGTATGTCCACCCGGCTCATGGCCGCCAATTGAATTTTGGTAATCATCATCGCTCCGAGCAATTCGGAGTTATCTTCGCCGATTCTTCCCTTCGAAAGGTTCATGATTAAGACTTTGCCTTCATCCATCACTTTTCTGATATCAATCGATGATTTTACTTGACCGACAATGTTTCTGATAAGTGAACTGGATAAAAATTGTCCGACTTTATTTTGAATCGGAGATACCGCCTCAGCCGCAAACTTATCAGCATAACCGGCAAATTCTTTGACCCAGAAAGCTTTAACCACCGGATCCTGAATCTGTTCGATTACTTTTTTTCTAAAAGGTTTATCTGACAACATTCTGGTAACGGCCAATAATGTTGAATCCGGATAATCCAAAATGGCAAGAATAGTATTTCTTAAAATATATTCGAGACGAGGTCCCCAGGAGTCTGCCCATAATTTTTGAAAGACGCCAATCAAACCTGAGGCAACCAAGTGCCGCAAGTGCGGCTCGACCTGTTCAACAACGTTAAACGCAATCGGATAATCCATATCCGAAGGATTGAAATAAATGATGTCCTGCACACGATGCGGCGGAATAAATTCAATAATTTTTTCTGCCAAATCTCCGTGCGGGTCAACTACCGCCACTCCCCGACTCATGCGAATATCTTCAACAATCATATTTTCCAAGATTGTTGATTTTCCCATACCCGTCTTACCAATCAAATACATATGACGGCGCCGGTCGTCAGTTTTAATCCCGAATTTTCGGTGTTGACTGCGGAAAGTCGTTTCCGCAAACAATGTTAAATTTGTATTGTCCATAGTGTTAGAATGTGCGAGATGAATTAAAAAAGAACGATTAGTCTGCAAAAGGAAGATTGGGAGGCGGAGCCCCGCGCACTGGCTTAACCTCCTCGGTAACTGTTTGAGGTTTTTCTTCGATTGTTGTCATTTCGGGCGCGGCAACTGTTTCATCGCTGTCTTCTTCCATAAACTTAGGACGTCCGGCAGGAGCTTTTGTTTCTTCTAAATTAGAAGTTGGCTTATCTAAGGGATGCTCTTCAGTCTTGCCCGACGAAGCTCCATCAGGAGCGAAGTCGGGGTCATATACTTCATACGAATCATCAAAAATCGGTTCACGGGCCGCCGCCATTTTTTTTGACCCTTGATCAAAAGGCAGGGCCATTGGCGGTTCAACACGACGAGCGCTGGCACGTTGCACGAGAGGAGCTTTGACAACCGCGTCAATCGGGAAATGCCACAGTGTGGCCAGTTCTTCCACGTTGATAACCCAGGGCTTTCTGCCCATAATGTCACTGCGCGTACGATACGCCTGCATGATTTGGTTTTTGCGATGAATCAAACGTTGTTTAGCTCGGAAATAATTAGTCGAGGTCGCCGTCTTTTTCATGTCAGGCTTCAAACCATTCAAATCATTGGTATTGAACTGTTTAATATAACCGACAAAACCATTAACCACTTTCGGTTTATTCATTACTTCAACACGACTGAAATATAGTCCGCGAATAGTAACTTCAAATCCAAGCTTGGCGCATTTAAGTTCTGCACCTTCGACCAGTTTTTTCTGACCCGGTTTTAGATTCATCATCTTCAACGGATCATCACTTTTTTTCTTGTCTTCAATATCGCCCCACAAACTATAAATTTGTTCACTGACATCGCCCATCCATTCTATAATCTGGTCAACAAATCCGTTAGCTTTGGTACCAGGAATTTTTTCTTTAAGAATTTTGGCAATAAATTTGTCTTTGTTGCGCACCCAGCTCGTATCAATCGGGATAACAACCAGTTGATACCAGAGTTGTTCACCTTTTTGCAAACTGCTCATTAGATCCATCAAGCTTGCCAAAGGATCTTTCCATTGCACTTCGGGTTCACCCATCTTGTGTTCAAACTCGGGATAGGTGCGAATCGGCAATACCGAATCAGCGGTTTGTATAAATTCCGCTCCCCACAAATCATATTCTTCATCAGGATATTTATGCGGCGCCATCTCCGTATAATCTTCCACTTCATAAATTTCCGCGTCAGGATACTGCGAATAAATCGCAGACTCTACAAGAGAGCGAAATTTAACCGGCGTATGAATTAAGAATTGAATAAACCCGCCGATAGAAACTATTTCAAAACCAAAACCCAGTTGAAAAAAGCCTTTCCACCATTTTTCCCACCACGAAATAGATTGGTGTGCACCGGCAAAATAGGTAAAGAGATTTTCTACGGCGCGTGGCGATTGCGCATTGTTACGTGGAATATCAATCGCAAGCAACATATGCTTCTGCTGGGCTCCCCATTGGTGCATACGATACTTGTGCCAGACCTCAAGAATACCGCGCAACATGACAAAAGCAACCGGCATCCATCCGAAATACCACCAAAAAATACGCCACAGTGTCTCCACTGGTCCGAGATATAACAATGTTTCCAAACCGCTTAAGTCCAAAGTAAGAGTCATAATTACTTTAATTTTAGCATGGATTTTTGCATAAAACAAAACCCCGCCGCTAAAAGCGGCGGGGTTTTTAATCAATATTATTTAATGAGGGTGTATTTGTTGCCGGTTTGGCGCTCAAAGCGCTTTTTATTCATCAAGGCAAGATCAATCGTCGTCTTCTTTACCATCCGCTGTTTCATGACTTCTTCGGTGATTTCTTTTTTAGTAAGAGGACGTTTGGCTTTTTTGAGGACATCGCCGATAACATCAGCAACTGTGCCCTTGCTATAACCCCATTCTTTCAAAGCGTACAAGCCGCGGCCGACCAAAACGTATTTAGCGTCAAGGATAAGTTCATTGTGGACCGTCGCCGTATTAACTTTTTTACCGTCAAAAGCTGTCTCGTTAATTTTCTTGGAGATATCTTCATAATGCATCGGCTTTCCGTTATGCTTCAATACGAGGTAAATTTTATCGTTAATAGTCTTCGGGTTAATTTCACGGGAGTCGCTGTGGCCCCAGTTACCAAATTTATTCTGTTCAAGTTCTGCAACCGCTTTCAATACTGAGTATAGCGCTTTGTTGTCATTGACCAGAGCCAATTCAGCATCCGGTACAATACCGCGCAACGCTTCTGTCAGTTCAAAATTGTTATTTGAATTCATCTTGGATGAATGTTTCTTGTAACTCTCAAGTTCTGATGCCAAATTAATCAACTCTTCAGTAACATACAAACGCTTAGTCGTCTTGACCTTGGCCAAAAGATCTTTGGCTACTACTTCAAGGTGATCAAGCTCTTGGAAACGAAGTTTAAATGAAGGATTGAACTGGGATGAATTTTCCAAAGTGGCGATATCGCCGTCCATGATTTTTGAAATCAAAAAACTGAAGTGGTTGCGATAAATCGGGAAATCTTCGGATTTGGCACGTGATTGATCAAGAGCCAAAGCAAGCAAAATATCAAACAGATATTCACGATCCATCAAACCGCCGTGATCTTCAAGTAAGCTAATTACCAAAGATTTTAAATCTGCCACTAAAGCAGAGAGATCTTCAAGTTTCTTAAGCTTGGCAACGCTACCTGTCTCAATCTGACGTACGCGTTCGCGAGTAAGATTATGACTGTGACCGATTTCTTCCAGGGTCGCGCGTTTTACCTGATTCAAACCAAAACGACGCTTAAGAATGTCGCGTTCGCGCTCATTCAAACGTTCTAAAAGAGTATCGATTATGTCTGACACATGAAGACGACCGATAGTTTCGGCCTGCTTTTGGGTCATGATTTTGTCTAAAATTGACTCTCCAGTCATATTGTTTATTAATTGATGATTTCAAGTATAGCATGAATTATAAAAAACGTCAACAGGTAGATCAGCTCCATTTTTTAAACAGCTTGGATTGCTGAGATTTGCTTAAAAAATAGCTATTTTTAGCCTTTTTTTCTAATCTTTGGCGATCCATTTCAGCTAAAAGTATGGCGGCCGTCACTGATATATTAAGACTCTGAACCATGCCTTTCATTGAAATATACACAGTTTCGTGGGCTAATTTAAGAGCCGCTTTTGACACACCCCTGTGCTCATTGCCAAAAAGTAGGGCAGTTTTAGGCTTGCTCAGCTCAACTTTTCTAAAATCTTTTGCTTGAGGGTCAAGGGCGGTAGCCACAATGTAATAGCCTCGGCGTTTTAAAGTACTCATGCATTGCTTAGTTGAAGTAAAAATTTCAAAATCAAGCCATTTATTGGCTGAGCTCGAGCTTACCTTGCCAACTCGTTTCGGATTAAAGCGTTTTTCCTGCTCAAAAATAAGACAGACTTTCTGTATGCCAAAAGCATCGCAGGTTCTAAAGATTGCGGCGGCGTTATGTGGATCATGTATATCCTCTAATACAACAACGCCCTCCTGACGAAGAGCAATCGCTTTCTTTAATTTTAGTTCTCGCTCCGGAGTCATGAACGCTATTTATTGCCCAGTTTCGCTTTGAGATTTTCTATTTCTTGTTTGTAGATTTCATTTTTGGGATTGCTTTCCAGTAATATTTCATAATGCTTCAAAGCCTCGGCATATTTACCCGTATCATTTAAAAAACTAGCGTATGCAATATGTACATTCGGAAGATCGCTGGCTTTTTCTAAGGCCTCTTGATATACAGCCTCAATTTCTGCTTGTTCTTTATGTAATTCATATCGATACATTTGGGCACGCTGGACATATATATCAACCTCTGTCCCCTTGGTAATTATTAAAGCATTGGCATAGGCCTTATCCGCCTTCTCAAATTCACCTAATCGACGATACACATTGGCGAGATTCATATACGGAAGCCAGCCATTGTGATGTGAAATAATAGCTGCCTCTTTATACGCACTAATAGCATCTGTATACGCCTGTTTATTTCCATTATCCCCTTCTCGCAAAAGATTCATTCCAAGATCCATCTTCTCATTATACTGTTTGATTTGATCTTCATTCATTGTTTCAGTTGAAGTCCCTACTTCAACCATATCAAAAGGATCAACAGGTTCTTTTGATTGATATACTAGATATCCCGCAAGCAACAGAACAATAATTGCTAAGCCAATAATATAATATTTTTTTGATATTTTCATATTATTAGTATATCAAATTTTTCCCTGAATTAAAAAGCCCCCGCCGAAGCGGGGGCTTTTTGTCTCTTATCAGGAAATAAATCCCTTTATAAGATCAAGCGTTCCAATTCTTAGTTATTGTTTCGCAATTCCTGAGAATCAGTTGGCAAGTTCTTAACAAGGAAAGCATTGTTCCAGTCAAGAGTGGTTGCATCGTGAGACTGAGCTGACAAGTCAGACCAGACGAAAGTTGCGGTTGTACCAGCAACCGTAGCGTACGCAGCCGGAGCTACATAAGAAGACGGTTGTGCGATGTTGGTAGCGACATAGTCGCCAGCACCACCAGCAGCTAGAGTAACACGCAATTCATAGGTCTTCGGTGAGCCTACAGATACCTGCTGTTCGTTGGTTGCAACGAAAGCGATGGAACCTGTAAGGTCAGTCGCGCCTACTGTAGTTAGGGTAGGAGTACCGGCAACCTGGGTGTTGGAAGACATATCCCAAAGCTGACCGCCGGTGATTACCGGAGCGGATGACTTCAAGACAGTGAAAATCATTTTCTTCCAAGCCAACGGGTTAGTGTCAGCAGCTACAGTGAACTTAGCAATGGTACGAGTACCAGCTCCGCCCAAGATAGTTGTTGGCAAAGTAGCGTTGGTGATCGTTGGGATAGAAGCGTATGCGTACATAGCTTCACCTGCGCGATCGGTTCCGTCAGTTGCTTCAACGCCTTGTGAGCTGTTGGCTTTGAATGAATCCAAAGTCAAGCCGACGTTAGCACCACTTGATCCCATTCCGAAACCAATGGTTCCGAGCTGTACTTCAGCAGTAACAGTGGTGGTACCGTTAGCAGCTACCGGAACGGCAAGATTGCTAAAGGTAACAGTTGTACCAGCCAAAGGCTTAGTAGCAATGACTGTTGCACCATTCTTCAAAGTAACGTTACCGATGACGGTGGCGCCGCCGGCTGCGTTAACTTTGACGACAGCTTCGGTCAAAGTGTAGGAATCGTTGGTGGTGGTGAATTTGTAGGCGGCAACCGGAGTGGTTGAACCAGCTACAACAAGCTTGCTGACAGGTGATGAAGCGTCAACCGCAGAAACGATAGTTCCGGCAGAAGCAGCAGTGATGGTCTGGCCAGCCAAGACAGCGTTTCCGTTAGTAGTAACGGTCTGAGCTGAATTGACGGTAGTACCTGAAACGAGCAATGAAGTAATCATTGTGTCGTCACCACCAGCAACAGTGAAGTTACCGATGTTGCCGTACACTTCAACAACCATGCTTGAGTTCTTTGTCAAAGGTTCAGAGATGGACCAGGTTGTGCCTGAAGCACTCACCGTTCCTTTGATTGAAGAAGTCTTAGTGCCGTATTTCAAGTAGACATCAGTTACCTTGTTGACCGCAAATTGGTCACCAGCGGTGAAGTCAACCTGGAAAGAATTCAAGGTAACATCTTCGATGTCGCTACCAGTTAGGACAAAAGATCCCAACTTGTAGTTATTCTGAGGAATAACAGCAGTCTGGTTCGGGTATGAAGCTTGCTTGGCAAGTGTCAATGCACCGACCTTGACAGTCAACTGGTTACCAACTGTGATAGCAGTCGGAACGTTAACGTAGTCAAGAGTAACAGTTCTCTTAGCACCGTCGGTGTAGACCAACAATTTTGCGGTCAATGTGTCGCCGTCGGAGATGCTGTTAGTACCGTCGTTGTCAAAGATATCAGCCTTGACTTCAACAGTAACCGGGGTACCCGGAGTAACGAGCAATGAAGAACCGAGGCTGTAGTTAGTAGAAGCAGCAACAGAATCAGCTTCGTTCAAATCGGAATTGCTTCCAATCTGAGCGCCATTGGCGTAAATCGCGCCGTTGCGCAATTTACCAACGTTGTTGTCGCTTGAATCAACAGTAGCCTTCAAGTATTCAACCTTGATAGGTTCACCATAAGCTTTGAATTCGTACTTGGCCAAAGAAGCGCCAGTGGCGTCCTTAGTGATGTTGCCAGAAGCCGATGAGGCCAACTTGGTAACAGTCAAAGTACCTGATGCAACGGTCTGTGTACCGGTTGTAGCCGGGACGGTTCCTGCAGCCTTGACGTAAACGTCATACTGGGAGTCCTTAACCATAACATCAATAGCTTCCTGCATGGAGAGCTTAAAGTTTTTACCTGAACCGCTAACAATAGTAGCGCGTACTTCGAGAGCACGAGCACCAGCGATCAAGTTAACTGGAGAGCCAGAGAGGTCAAAATTGACATACATGTCGTTTCCAATCTGCTGAACAGTACCTTTCTGGACACCGTCAACAAACAACTTAAGGTCTTTAACATCGGTTACATTGATTGAACCGATCATGCGCAAGCGCAAGCCTTCGAGTCTAGCATCGCGGTTGCTAACAGTAACCGTGTTCTTCCAAACAGTGACGTCGGACTGACCTGCGTCAACAGAGATAGTACCCGGAGTAGTAGCACCGAATGATACACCAGCTAAAGTTGCACTGACAACGCTCATGATGTTGCCTGTCATCGGGAATGAACCAGTAACGGTTGCACCTGATGCAGTAACAGCTGAGGCGGCATCAATCTGAACGCCTACATTTGAACCATCAGTTGTGGTGGCAGAAATGTCTGAGCGAACAGTGATCTTCTTAGTCTGACCGGCTGGAATTGTGAACAAGCCGTTCGGATTGTTGAAGGTGATATAGTTCTGGCTAACAGTTGCAGAATCAGTCATACGGTTCATGCCGTCAAACAGGTAAACTGCTGACAACAATGCGTCTGAAGAAACGCCTGTTCTCTTAATCTTCAAGCTGTTAACAATGGCAGCGCCGTCGTTAGAAGCAGTGAAGTTGAAAGTAGCCAAGTTAGCATTCGACTGACCGTAAACCAAAGTGGTTGAAGCGGCAGTGTCAGATGACAAAGCTACAGACAAACCAGATCCGGTGATAGATCCACCAGCACCTGATGAAGTGTCAATCAAACCTGATTCAGCACCTGTGATATCAGTGCCCATAGGGGTCAATGAAGTCCAGGAAGCTGGAGCGGTTTGAACGAAGTCAAAACGGAAACGGTTGGCGTTGAAAGCAGCTTCTGAAGCAAACTTACGATAGTTTGTACCATCGAAGTAAGCAACGTCAGCGCTTGTCGACAACTTAACCAATGAACCAGCTGGGTACATACCCGCGGTCAAAGGACTCATAACAGTGTAGTTGGTGAAGAATGAATCAGCAACGTCCTTTACCTTAGAGGCCCAGTTGGCGCCCCAAAGAGAAATCGCGTTAGC
This sequence comes from uncultured Gammaproteobacteria bacterium, assembly GCA_964444675.1. Classification (GTDB taxonomy): domain Bacteria; phylum Patescibacteriota; class Patescibacteriia; order Patescibacteriales; family Patescibacteriaceae; genus Patescibacterium. The sequence goes on from CAYUIC010000022.1 coordinate 12,413, forward strand.
TTCTGAAACAATCGAGCGGAGTTTTCCACCCGGTTCAACAGCATACACTAATGGACTTGTGGTGATCTTGATCAACCATGTGCCTGGGCGCATGGTGACGTTAGCGCCCAACGGGTAGCTCTCGAGTTCTGACTGAGAGATCGTTTGAACGCCTGAGAAATCAGCGTACCAAGATTTAAAGGTAGCTTCATTCGGGAAAACATAGCGCTTCATGTTGGAACCAAGATAGTAAACCGTTGAAAGGTTTTGCATCTTGATCAATGAGCCGGCTGAAGCAGCAGCTTTGACTGGCGTGTAAGCCGCAAACATGCTGAAAGCCATACCCAATACCAACGCGCTAGCAAAAATCTTGCGTAAAGTATTCATAAGTACAGTAAATTCCTTAGAGTCGTTGAAAGGCTGAAAATACATCAATCGGAATCCCGCTTCCCCGCATCTAGCTGGACATTCCAGTAAAATGAGGGAGTAAATTGCATAGGGAAATTCACGCCCCGCTCTTGGGTGTATCCACCTAGATGCGGAGAAAAGCTAAATCGATGTATCATCGAATTTTTCTAAGTGTTAGCAAAGAAAAAATGCTTTTCAAAAACTGTGAAGGTTTATAATGCGATTCCGTAATCCGGAATCGAGCAACGCTACCCCGAGGGTATCGACCTTTGCTTCGTTACTGCCCGCTGAAGCTTGCGCATAAGCAGGTCTCTCCACTCCCCTTTCACAACTCCTGTCCTGAAAGGATTTATTGTGGATATATGAATGTACTAAATTAATACACTCATATATCAACAATAACAATTCAATTTTTAATTTTTAATTTTTGTAAAACTCTATATATAGAGTTTATTAACTTCCAAGCTGGGTTATTATCTCTTCGCTCTAATGCCGCCATATTAATAGACGCGGCTGATCCGAATTGAGTTACAATTTCACTCTTTGAGCAGACAGCCATAAAGTATAAAGCTTCGCTTTCTGTATCATTAACGCTTAATGCAGTAATGCCCGAACCGCTTATCACTGAAGCGATACCGTTCTTCTGATCGAGAATGCTCACGAAGGGAAAATGTTTGTGTAAAAGTTCCGTAAACTCTTGCTTGGTGAACTCTTTAATATGAAAAGGATTTTTTTGTCCGAAAACTTTTTTATTCGGAGTCGACACAAAGACCAGACCGTCTTGCTTGGCAACTCTCGTTAATTCTTGAACAAAATTTTCATAATTATGAATATGCTCAATCGTCTCAAACGAAGTAATGATATCCATGCTTGAATCTTCCAAGGGAATCTTCGCGGCGTCGCCCTGCTTGAATCTAACTGACGAGCCATACTGTTTTTCAGCCTCAGCCAAGGCGGCTTCGTCCAAATCGATTCCAATAACCTGGGCACCGGCTTTAGCCAAAATTGCAGCTCCGTAACCGGACCCGCAGGCGATATCAAGCACATGTTTATTTTTGACATACGGAGCTACAAAGCGATAACGCACGATATGCTCATCATACAGAATATCAGCCTTGGTCGTATCGTTAATAACCAGTCGCTCAATGTATGCCATGTTTTTGTTACAATTTTTCAATTTACACGGTTCAATGTTTAAATCCTCACCGACTCAAACATTGAACAGCGCAAACTGATCTATTTAAGAGTCCGCCCAAGTTCTTCCAACTTGGAAGCGGCGCCGTTATAATTTTTTTCGTTGAATAATTTTTCCGCTTCTTTCAAACCTTGTTCGGCAGACTGTACTTCAATCTGAATTCCCTGTTCATCCTTTTCTGTACCGGCGCTGACTACGCCTTCTGAGTCTCCTTCAACTACCGCAGGGGCTGCCGGTTTGATTTTACTGATGCGCGCACGAGCCGATTCGATTTCCTTTTTAAAATTCGCTGACACTGATTCCAATTTAGTATTTTCGATTGCGTCATTGGTACTCAGCTTTTCCATTTCTGCGGCGCGTTGACTGGCAAATTCAAGATTCAAACGAGCTTTTGCGGTTTCATTAAAGGTGGCGCTAAGCTGGACGCGTTCGCTCAAGGTCTTTGCTATATATAAAGGAGAGTCAGGCATTGAATTGTTTGAAGCAAATACTCCGCTCACCATCAAACAAACTGCAATCAAGGCCGCAATTGGAGTTGGTTGCAACAAACGCTTGGACATCAGGGAAAGACTTTCAAAAAAGCCAAGCTTGGTTTCAGCATATTCCGAACCGTTGAAAATCTGATATGACAAAACCTCGCGGTTGCGGGATACCCAATCGCGATTCGGAGTAACGCTTGAAAGCGCTGCTAAATTTTTTATCAATTCTTTCTCAGTCATGATCTTGTTTATTCTCTTCATCCGCTTCTTCAGAGGCTATGCCCTGAAGTGATTGAAGAGCTCTGTGAATAAGAACGCGGACATTGCCGCTCGTCTTTCCGAGGATGCGGGCAATTTCACTGACAGATAATTCGTTGATGAAACGGAGAATGATAACGTCCCGATATTCTTCTTTAAGTAACGGGAGTTTCTCGGTGATAATCTTTTGAAAGTCCATGCCGACGGCCAAACCCATTTCCAGGTTCTGTTTTTCGTCGCTTAACTCTTCGGCATTTTCCAAAGAAACGTTTTGCTTGTCTTTCGAACTGCGGTAATGATCGATTACGGTATTGCGCGCAATCTTATATAGAAGGGGCTTAAGAGTGTCATGACTCGCAAGGTTACCTTCAGATATATAATTCCAACACTTCAAATATACCTGCGAGGTAATATCCTCGGCATCTTCTTTGGAACCTATTTTAAAATACA
>CAYUIC010000023.1:0-14650 GCA_964444675.1 uncultured Gammaproteobacteria bacterium
GCTCTAACCAGCTGAGCTAAACGACCGCGTCTAACGCTTCATTAACTAACCTGTCCGCTTCTTTATTTTTTTCTCGCGGCACATGTGTGTAAGAAATCTTTTTAAATTGAACAGACAAATTATGCACCTTTAGGAATAAGGGCGCCAACTCTTTATTTTTTACTTTATATTCTCGTTTTAATTGTTTGACGACCAACTCGCTGTCCAAAAAACATTCGACGGCTTCCGCCCCCAATTGCTTAGCTGCTTCCAGCCCGGCGATAATCGCCTGATACTCTGCTTGATTATTGGTTGTCTCTCCAATCGTTCTGGCGATTTCCTCAACCACTTCTCCGTCGGATGATAAAATAACGGCGCCGATGGCGGCCGGTCCGGGATTGCCGCGCGCTCCTCCGTCCGAATAAATAATAAAAGTTTTCATATTATAGTATACGCAAATCTACAATTTTTAATTGCGGCTCCCTACGGCCGTTAAAGTCATTGAAACATACCGTATAGGCAAGGTCAACCGTTGTTCCGACTTGTAGATGTCCCCACTCCTCGGCTTTGCGGAAAGCTAAGGCCCAGATACCGTTCACTCGGAGTTTAAGGTGAGTTTTATCCTTGCCCATCACCATGACTTCTTCAATACGGACTTGGGACATGAATTTCGGTTCATTATTATCTTGTCCAAAAGGCGCGAAACGTTCCACTTGATTAATAAACTCCGCATTGACCGATTCAATAGCTACAGCAGCATCAATTTTTAAAACTGGCGATAAATCAACATTTGCCAAATCCTGTTTGGCTAAACTTCGTGCCTTGTCGCAAAAACCGTCTAAATCTTCCAAGGCTTTCACTGAGAAACCGCAGGCCATCTTATGACCACCATAACGGTCAAGATGCTCTTTGCCTGCTTCAAGGGCGCTGACTAAATTAAATTGTTCAATGCTGCGTCCAGATCCTTTGATTTTTCCTTCACTTCTCGTAATTACGAAACACGGGCGCGAATATTTTTCCGCAATTCTGCCCGCCGCCAAACCAATAACTCCTTCATTCCAGCCCGCAGCTTTCTCATCCCGCACATTGGGAGAAATCGCAATCAGCAAAGTTTCATCTTTTTGGTCTTTTTCAATCTGCGCCGTCGCTTCATTAACAATATTTAAAGTCATAGTTTGACGCTCAGTATTTTTCTGATTCAAATCTGCCGCAATACTGCGCGCTTCATTCGGATCCTTTGTAACCAACAACTGATACGCGGCATTGGCATGGTCAAGACGTCCGGCGACGTTCAGTCTCGGCGTAATCTGCCAGGCGATATTCCATGAATCAAGTTCACCAGTTAAATTTGAAACAGCAGCGAGCTCACGAATTCCTAGTCTTGGTCGTCGATTCATCTGCTCAAGTCCCTTGGCTGCCAAATAACGATTTTCTCCAAGTAAAGTAACACAATCGGCAATCGTTCCAATAGCCGCAAGGTCAACAACAGACTGTTTCAAGTTTTCTTTAACTTCTTCCGCCAAGGTTGAAGCATTAATCAAAGCTGTGGCAAACTTATATGCGACTCCGGCGCCGCACAAATATTTAAAGGGGTAAGTTTCATGCTCTAAAATCGGGTCAATAAGCAAACCCTGTGGCTCTTCGGCTTGTGTTGGTGGTCCTTCGTGATGATCAGTCACAATCATTTCCATACCAAGTGACAGTGCATATTCAGCCTCATTTTTAGAGCGAATGCCGTTATCAACCGTGATAATCAGCGAAAAATCTTTCGCTTTTAAATCATCGACAATTGCATTACTCAAACCGTAGCCTTGTCCAAAACGACTCGGAATCCACACTTGAACAATCGCTCCAAGTTTTTTTAAAGTTTCTGACAGGATTGCCGAGGAACTGACTCCGTCCGCATCATAGTCTCCGCAAATGGCGATCTTTTTTCTCTCCTTAATAAATGAAATGGTTTTAGCAACGGCTGCCGCCATATCTTTAAAAAGAAGCGGATCATGTTCATATTCTGATTGAGACGGATTTAAAAATTCATCAATCTCCGGCTTTGTTCGAAGATTTCTATTATATAACAACTGAACAACCGTCGGATCAAGATCGGCGTAGGTTTTTACAAACTCTTGCGGCGCCGGTTCGGCGACAAGCCATTTTTTTATCATACATTAGAAGGCAAAAGCCCAGGACACCATTGAAAGGATAACGAAAAACCCAAGAATTGCCATGAGGATGCGCATGATGTGTTTTTTCTTCATATTATTGTTTTAAAATTTTAACAAAAGTATCGGAAGGTATTTCCACGCTCCCCTTACCGGCCGCCATCATCTTCTTCTTGCCTTTTTTCTGTTTCTCAAGCAGCTTACGCTTACGCGTCACGTCGCCGCCGTAGAGTTTTGCCGTAACGTCTTTACGCATGGCGGAAATTCTTTCTGAAGCGATAATGGCCCCTCCGACAGCGGCCTGCAACTTGATGACAAACATCTGCTTAGGCAAACTTTCTTTCAAGGTTTCTACAATTTCTTTACCTCGGCGATGCGCTTCATCACGATAGACAATTACTGAAAGAGACTCAACGATATCTTCGGCAACTAAAATATCCATTTTCACCACATCGGCCGGGCGATAGTCCAGATATTCATAGTTAATTGACGCATAACCCGATGAAACGCTCTTAATACGATCATAAAAATTTGTCAGAATCGTCGCCATAGGAATTTGATAATGCAATACCAAACGCTCAGGATCAAGATACTCAGTTGTTAAATATACGGCTTTGCGCTCTTGAACCAAATTCATTATCGGACCGATATAATCTTTTGGCGTGACAATATCAAGTGTTACCCACGGTTCATCGATATGATCGATGTGGGACGGATCAGGTAGCATATGCGGACTTCGCACGACCAACGCTTCGCCTCCGGCCTTGGAATAGACATGATAGGCGACGCTCGGAATCGTGACAATCAGATCAAGGTTATATTCTCTCTTTAAACGCTCTTGAAAAATTTCCAAATGCAAAAGTCCCAAGAAGCCGCAACGAAAACCAAAACCCAAAGCCTGCGATTGTTCCGGCTCGTAGATTAACGCCGCGTCGTTTAATTTCAATTTATCAATCGCTTCGCGCAAGGAACCGAACTCGTTACCTTCGCGCGGAAAGATTCCGGCAAAGACCATCGGCTTTACTTCGTGATAGCCGGTCAAAGAATCAACCTTGGCTTTTTTTAAAGTTACAGTATCACCGACACGGCATTCCGCCACGCTTTTAAAGCCGGTGACAATATAGCCGATTGCGCCGGTTTCTAAAATTCCGGTGGAATGATAATCGGGTTTGAAGTTTCCAATATCCAAAACTTCACTTTCGGCGTGTGTCGCGCATAATCTAATGTCGTCGCCTTTTTTAAATGCACCATCAACAACTCTGATGTACGCGACGACTCCTTTGTATTCGTCAAAGTTGGAATCAAAGATAAGGGCGCGCGGCGCGGCGTCTTCATTGCCCTGCGGCGAAGGCACGCGTTTGATGACTGCATCTAAAATATCTTCAACACCCTGACCGGTTTTTCCGGAAGCAAGAATGATATCTTCCTTTTTACAACCCAACAATTTAATAATTTCATGTGAAACTCTTTCAACATCAGCGGCTGGCAAATCAATCTTATTTAATACAGGGACAATCGTCAGATCCTGTTCAATGGCAAAATAGAGGTTAGCTAACGTTTGGGCTTGAATGCCCTGCGACGCATCAACCAATAAAACCGCGCCTTCAACCGCGGCCAACGAACGCGAAACCTCATAGCTGAAATCGACGTGACCCGGAGTATCAATCAAATTCAATTTATAGCCCTTATATTCCATGGCAACCGGAGTCAACTTGATAGTAATGCCGCGTTCTCGTTCCAGGTCCATTCTGTCCAATAATTGCGCCTTCATCTTACGCTGTTCGACGGTATGGGTAATCTCAAGCATACGATCCGCTAGGGTCGATTTTCCGTGGTCAATATGGGCGATAATACAAAAGTTTCTGATCTTGTTCATCGTGCTAGTATACGATAATTATATAAGATAATCAAGGTATAAGGAAATAAAAAAACCGCTGTTAACCAGCGGCTTGAAAATAACACTAAATTATTAGAAAGTAACCACATTCACCTTATTAACATGAGGAAAATTATATCCTCCATGAATTACTTTTACTTTATGTGATAACGGAGTTATCATTTTGCTTCCCTGCAACACTTTATATTTTGCTGGAAAAACAGTTTCGGGAACATCAGTAGAGATCGCCGTATACTGACCAATTTGGCCCGGTATTTCTACGGTCATATAATATTCTCCGCTTTTGCTAAAATATTCTATATCAGTCACCACTCCTTCTTTTTCGCCTTCGAAAAAATATATATCATAATCGATATAGGTATGAAAAAGAAAAGCTGAAATAACTATAAAAAATATTGTTAATTTTGTTTTCATTTATTCCTCCCAAGAAGATTTATATATTATTGAATTTTTAATGTAATATATGATTTAATCATAAAAATTCATTTTTGTCAATTATCACCCTCTCCATCAAAGATGGAGAGGGTGGGCACGCCAAAGGCGTGACCGGGTGAGGTCTTGGATAATCAAGGTTTTGAGGAAATTAAAAAAGACACAGTCTGGCCGTGTCTTTAACATTTGAATCTCACCAAAAGGCTCCAAAATAATACCAATATGTTACGGCTGTCACTATCGCTATTCCTATAGCGGACAGTACGGTCACAATTATTCTTTTCATTTTTCCCTTTTCCTTTTTCCTACTGCCGAGCTTATCTCAAACTCTTCCTGATACGTATGCTCATTTGCCATTAAATCAACTATCCTGGCAGCTTTAGCATGTAACAGATTTTCAAGCTTCTTATTTGTGCTTTTAATTTTCCATCCTTTAATGCTCAGACAATAATGTACTTTAACTCTATATCCGCCTTTATTCTGCCAGAAAATTAACTCATCTTTGATATTTTTGTCAGCAGTATAAATATGTTTGCCAAACTTTGAAATAAGATTTTTTCTATCTGAGAAAATTGAGAATAACTGAGAGCTATTTTCGCCTTGATAGTCAATCAAACGTACTACTTCAAGTATCCACCAATATTTTGGCTTTGTTTTCATTCTAGACTTGCCTCCATTGCTAATTCTTTTTTCACCGAAGCATCCTGATTTACAAACCATGCCCAGGTACCAAGACTAACGCTTAGAATAACAGTGGAGCAAAAACAAATAATATTCTTTTGCGGATCACCTGGAAAAAATCTGTCACCCAAAGAAACAAAGCTTGCCATGGCAACAATATAGAATACATTCCATATAGCTAATTTCCAGGGCATGCCCATTATGAAAAGAATGTCATTATCCCGCCAGCCGTTTTTCTTTTCAAAAACATATTTAATAATATAGAATTTTGAAAAAATTAAGACCGCCATGACAATGCACATCAGTGCAAAATCCAAATGAACACCGCTAAATTTTATAATAATGATTGAACCTAGCGTTAAAGCAATGACAAATAATGCGTTTTTTAGATCGAGTGATTTTTTCATTAGCTTTTATTTTTATTTAAATGTACGAAATTTTTTATTAAATTTATACTACTGTATAATGCATTATTTGTCAATACCAAAAGCCCCTCTCCGTTGCCGGAAAGGGGCTTTTTAAACCTATTTATTCGTCAGCTTTAAAACAATTGCGACATCTGGCTTCATAACTTTCAGTGGCACCAACAGCAACCAAATTATCATTCTTAATCAATCGCTGGCTGCGATTGGCCGGGCCGCCGCACTGCATGCACACGGCCAAAGTTTTTGTAATATATTCCGCAATCGCCAAAAGTTGTGGCATTGGTTCAAAAGGGACGCCGCGATAATCTGTATCAAGTCCGGCAATGATCACGCGCTTACCTTGACCCGCTAATTCTTCGCACACTTTCAAGAGTGACACATCAAAAAATTGCGCCTCATCAATGCCAATCACTTCGGCATCTTTGGCATTGGCTAAAATTTCTTCAGCATGTTCAACAATAATCGAAGGGATACGTTGTTCGCTATGCGAAACTATCTCTTCTTTGGAAAAGCGGTTATCAAGCGCCGGCTTAAAAATCGAAACTTTTTGTTTGGCGATTTGCGCTCGACGTAAACGCCGAATTAATTCTTCGGTTTTACCGGAAAACATCGAGCCGCAAATAACTTCAATCATAGTTTAGCTCTTTGCTTTTCCGTACTGCCAGATCGCGCCCATGCCCCAAAGCGTAGCGACCATGCAAGCCAACCAACCGATTACCGGAATCATGAAAATAATTGAAGAGACAACAATACCAAGTACCATCGGCCAAACTAAAGTTGCAGATTCAACTTTATTCGGAGCAAATTTCTTTAAGAGCCATCGTCCAAAGGCAACGCCGAAGACAATGTCACCAAGATACATAGCAAGTAGCCAAGCAGCCAAGATTATTAATCCGAGCGCGAAACCGATAATAGGGATACAGACAATAAACGCAGCAATTGGCGCGACAATCGCGACAATCAAACCCCAACCGATCGACGGCCATGGCTTTGCGACAATAATATCAGTAATTTCGCGAGCCGGACGTTTGAGCCAGGAAACAAATACCAAACCGATAATCAACGAAGAGAATAATCCAATCAAACTAAAGACCGCTAATCCGCCTTTAGCGGCGTTCTTGGCATCGCGGCGATCAATAACATCTTTCATAGCCAAGCGTGAAGTCTCGCCCTTAATCATACTGCCTTTTTCAATCTGCGCTTCGGTACGTGATCGATACGAGACATTTCCGCCGATAGTCGCAGTGCTTGTAATAATTGGCGAGGCCTTAACATCTTCCTTGTTTTCTTTATTCATTCTATTATCATCCATCAATAAAAACACATTGCGTCCGACATTCCCAGAGATTGTTGCCGACGCTCCTGCTCCATCAACATCACGACCTACTTTACCGCGAATTTCCGAAAACGCGGAAGCAAATTGCATATCCCAACCAACAGTTGCTTCGGGAGACAGGGTCACATTTGCCCCGGCGGCCATCACGTTGCGTGAAACTTTGCCGTTGATGGCAATTGAATTACCTGCGGCGCGAACACTCCCTCCGACTGACCCGTTAATAGTAACGCTTTGTCCGGCACAAAATACATCGCCGTCAACGATTCCGTTGATTACGATAGACTGTCCGGCGCAAAATACATCGCCCTGAACTTTACCGTCCACGGTGATAGAAGAACCTGCAGCGAACAAAGAACCACTCACCGTCTGCTCTTTTGGAATATAGACTGAATCTTCAGCCTTATTCATAAAAGCCTTGGCCGATAGCGGCAAGACACACACAATGACTGCGACCGCTATAAGCAGGCCAAATTTTGCCTTTTTCATAGATATAGAGAGTTAATTAACTAAATACACTCTTAGTATAGCATTTTTTAAAGAAATTGATTATTGGCATATTTTAAGTATTAAAAAAGCCTTATCTTAAAGTTTCTTAAGATAAGGCGAGTTCTTTTATTTAATGGTTACTGATTTCCATGACCTTTCAATGCGATAAGAAAGCTTTCCATCTTCATTGTAAAAAAAGAAGAAATGCCCGTTGTTAGCCTTATAAGCACGAAGATTAACTTTGAATACCCTGGCAGCTTCCTGATCTAAGCTATACCAAGTATTAGGACCAGAGTCAGTAAATTTTAATTTGAAATAAGTATAAATCAGTATACGTATCTTCTTCACATACTCATCAGGACCACAACAGAAACACATAGAGTCAGTTTTCGGATATTCTTTCGTTTTAATATCCAATATTTTTTTTACGAGCTCAATAAACTCTTCTTTAGTATGGTTAGTTACCATTGTTTGTCGCCCTCCTTAGAGCGATATATTCATTATTTTTATTGTACTTTTATTAACTATACTATATCATATATGACCAATATTGTCAATATCTTAAAGAATCACCTATTTTTTAGGGTTTTTGAGAGCTTTTGCTTGTTTTTAGATAGATTATATGGTTAAATATCTATACTAATATAAGTCAAAATCTCATGTTTAACTACTCAGAACTTAAAAAAGAAGACCCGGAAGTAGCTGCTATCGTTAATAAAGAGAGCACTCGACAGGCTGATGAGCTTGAACTTATTGCTTCTGAAAACTACGTTTCTGAGGCGGTTTTAGAGGCTCTCGCCTCTCCTTTGGCAAATAAATATTCCGAAGGCTATCCGGGTTCTCGCTATTATGGCGGAAACCATATTATTGATGAAGTAGAAAATTTGGCAATTGAACGCGCAAAGAAATTATTTGGCGCGGAACATGTTAATGTGCAACCTTTATCAGGTTCTCCTGCGAACGCCGCGATTTATTTTGCAACTGTAAAACCGGGTGATACTGTCATGGGTTTGCGACTTGATCACGGCGGACATTTGTCGCACGGTCATCCCGTAAACTTTTCCGGAATGCTTTATAAGTTCGTTCAATACGGCGTCGGTCAAGATGGAAGAATAGACATGAATGAAGTAAGAGAAGTTGCCTTAAGAGAAAAACCAAAAATGATTGTTGCCGGCTTTAGCGCGTATTCAAGAGATATTGATTGGCAAGGCTTTAAAAAAATTGCCGATGAAATCGGCGCAATCACATTTGCTGATATTTCTCATCCGGCAGGCCTTATAGCCGCGGGCGTTCTATCTTCCCCTGTTCCGTTTTTTGATATTGTCATGACAACAACGCATAAAACTTTACGCGGTCCGCGTGGCGCAATTATTATGTGTAAAGAACAATTTGCCAAAGCGATTAACCGCGCTGTTTTTCCGGGAATGCAAGGCGGTCCGCACGATAATATGACGGCGGCAAAAGCCGTAGCTTTAGGCGAAGCACTGCAACCTGAATTTAAAACATATGCCAAGCAAGTTATCAAAAACGCGCAAGCTATGGCCGAAGAATTTATTACACTTGGTTATGAAATTGTTTCCGGCGGAACTGATAATCATTTGATGGTCGTTGATTTACGAAATAAAAATGTTGTTGGCAAAGAAGCGGAAAAAGCTTTGGAAAAAGTTGGTATTTCAGTGTCTCGTTCAACAATTCCAAATGATCCAAATCCTCCTATGAATCCGTCCGGTATTAGAATCGGTACTCCGGCAATTACGACCCGCGGATTAAATGAAGATGATTGCAAGAATGTTGCCCGCATTATTGATCAAGCGATTATAAACAGAGAAGATGAAACTACTTTGAGTGAATTGCAGGGCGAAATCAAGAAACTCTGTGAAAAATATCCGTTAAAATACTAGTTCATGAAACTGATTGATGGCCGTATTTTGGCCGATAAAATTAAAGATAAAGTTGCGTTAGAAATTCACGCATTAGGCGGTCCTCGACCAGGACTCGCTATTATTTTGGTGGGCGAACGCCCTGACTCGCAATTGTATGTCAATTTGAAAGAAAAACAAGCCGGCACAGTTGGCATTGACGCCCATGTCTATCGAATTGATGATGATATTGCTCAAGAAAAATTATTAGAAACAATTAACTTTCTAAATACTGACCCGGAGGTTGATGCGATCTTGGTTCAATTGCCTCTCCCTAAACATTTGGATACTGATACAATCGTTAATTCGATTAATCCTGACAAAGATATTGACGGTTTTACTAAAGAAAACATGAAACGATTATTATCAGATGATGCGGAAGCCGGTTATATGCCTCCGGTCTATGCGGTAATTCTTGCGATGCTCTCGAGTATTAATTGCGAGCTTGATACTAAAACGGTTTGTCTTAAAGTTAACTCGGATATTTTTGAAGATAACTTAGCGGAAATTTTAAAACGACAAGGTGCTATACTAACTCACGAGCTATCAGATGCTGATATTATCATTACTGCTCAGGGCAAAGCTGACGCAGTTAACGCCGAAATGGTCAAAGATAATGCTGTAATTATTGATGTTGGCATTGCAAAAGACAGTGAAGGCAAAACCTGCGGCGACGTTGACGCTGAATCCATGAACGACAAACCCGGTTTCTTAAGCCCGGTGCCCGGCGGTGTTGGTCCGATGACAATCGCCATGGCTTTCTTAAATACGATGATCGCCTTTAAAAAACAAAAACATTTAGACTAATGACTGATTCAGAAAAATTGCTGCCCATCCTAGAAAAGCATTATGGCTTTTCTTCGTTTAGACGAGGCCAACTTGAAGCCATCGAAAGCGTGTTAGAAAAACGCGATACGCTTGTAATTATGCCGACCGGCGGCGGTAAGTCTTTGTGCTACCAACTTCCTTCCTTAATTTTAGACGGCGTAACGCTTGTTGTTTCTCCGTTAATTGCCTTAATGAAAGATCAAGTAGATTCTTTAAACGCTGTTGGAATTAAATCAACCTTGATTAATAGTACGATTAGCCCTGATGAAGCCAACCTTCGTTTAGAAGAAGCAATTAACGGCGCTTACAGTATTTTATATATTGCGCCGGAACGTTTTTATAATTCTTCGTTTGTAACTCGCTTGCATGAATTAAAAGTAACGCTTTTTGCAGTTGATGAAGCGCATTGTATCAGCCAATGGGGTCACGACTTTCGTCCAAGCTTTAGAAAATTAGGTGATGCCATTGAAGCTTGCGGCAATCCGCCCGTAATAGCTTTAACCGCTACGGCAACACCGGAAGTTCGAGAAGATATTATTAAACAATTAAAATTAGATAATCCTTTGCAGATCGTCACCGGCTTTGCCCGACCTAATTTACAGTTCGGAGTAATTGAAGCGTCAGATGCGTATAAACCTAAACTTGTCTTAGACGTTGTACAAAGTTTAGAAGGCGGTTCGGGAATCGTATACGTTGGAACTCGTGCTAAAGCCGATAGAATGTTAGAAGCATTACTTAGTGAGGGAATTGAAGCGGTTGGATATCACGCCGGCATGCAAAATGAAGACAGACAATGGGTACAAAATAATTTTATGAAAGGTACGGCGCAAGTTATTGTCGCGACAAATGCGTTCGGAATGGGGATTGATAAAAAAGATATTCGCTTTGTTATTCACTTTGATATGCCGGGCACGATTGAAGCCTATTATCAGGAAGCGGGACGCGCCGGACGTGACGGACAACCAAGTGTTTGTTTACTGCTCTATCATCCTCGCGACAGATATTTGAGAGAATTTTTTATCCGCGGCGATAATCCGAGCCCGGAATTAATCAGATCTGTCTATAAATATCTCTTGAAATTTGAAACGCCAAATGTGCTCGTAACCTACGCTGATATTAAAGCGGCCACTGATGACGAATATCCGGAAATGGCAATTGGAACAAGTATTAAAATTTTAGAACAAGGCGGATATATTAGGCGCGCTCGCGAAAAAAACGGACAAGCCTTTATTAAACTTACAAAGACTTTAGAAGAAGCCTTAAGGGCTTTTACCACTCGTTCTGCTAAGCAGAGAACCGTCTTTGAAAAATTAATTGCCAAATTCGGCGCAGAGCTGCAAATTGGTTGGGAGATAAACGTGGAAGAAGCCGCAGCGATTATCGGCGAATCAAAGGATATGATTCTTAGAATCTTTAAAAAACTCTCGGCTGCTGATGCGCTTGAATATCGTCCTCCCTTTAAAGGAACGGAAATTGAAATTTTAAAACGAACTGATGAATATGATATTGAGATTGACACTAAAGGGCTAAAGTATAAAGCAACGCATGCGTATGCAAAACTGGATCAAATGGAAGAATATGTTTTTACTCGTCAATGTCGTCAACGCTACTTACTGGAATATTTTGGTGATTATGAATTAGAGCGCTGCGAACGATGTGATATGTGTTTGCGCGGAGGACAAACGCAAGAGATAAATGATAGCGCGGAAAAAAGAGAAGGCGGAATAAAACTTTCAACAAAATTAACTCAGCTCGAGACGTTTGATTTGTTTAACAAAGGAATGGATATTGATGAAATAGCAAAAGAGCGCGGGCTTGATCGTGCAACCGTTGAAGAACATATTAAATTCTTAAAAGATAAAAAACTTATCAAGAAATAAAAAACTCCCCCGTAGGGGAGTTTTTTATTTGGCTTCTGCGCCTTTCTTTTTAGTAGCTTTCTTTTCTTGTTTGGCTTTAGTTCCTTCAATAATCTTTTTATTGATCAAGAGGTTGGCGACGGATTCTGACATCCCTGAGCCTTTACTAAGCCAGTACTTGATACGGTCAGCTTTGGCCTGTAATTCCTTGGAGTGAGGATCGTATGAGCCGAGAATCTCCAGGGCTTTACCATACGGATCGCGCGCTTTTTCAGAAATCACGAGACGGTAGGTTGGATAACCCTTTTTGCCGACGCGGGAAAAACGGATAGTTAACATAGGTTCGTTATAAAATAAAAATGCTGAGCAAGCATTGACGGTACAAGCATGGTATCGTAAAACGGGCTTATTGTCAAGAAAATTGACTTATTTTTAGAATAGTAGTAAAAATGACAGTAATCAAATAAAAACCAAAACATTGCGGAGGTAGCATGTTCTTTAAAATTACTGAAAATCAGAAAATTCATAACGTAGGTATCCTAAGTATGGGTCACACTACAGGCAACGAAAATGGATTCAAAAAAGTACGGCACACGGATTTTATTCGCGATATTATCTCCAATAAAGCACGTGAAGAACTCTTCGGACATCTTTGGCCTTTTACTAATGAAGAGATACAAAAGGTTGCAGATGAATGGGAATCAAAAACAGGAGTCGGTGACCGGTTATTCTTTTATGGTCCAACATGGAAGATGGGATATTATGCTGCACTGATGTGTTTGGAAAATGCAAATGTTACTATTTCAGAAATAGACTGCATTATTACAACCACGAACACGCCCGGCGAATCCAATGACAACCGTCATCAGGGTTTTCCCTCTTCAGCTGATTCGATAATGAATGAATTTTCGGTATCGAAAAGCAAAGTCTCAGGCAAAAGCAATGCATTCTGCATGAATGTGCAGGAAGCATGCACGGGCTCAGCGCACGGGCTTTCAATCGCTTATGCCTATATAGCCTTGGGGATGTGTAAAAAAGTCCTGGTGATTATGCCGGAGAATTGTACACACCTTATTAAGCCGGATAAATGGAAGAAGGGATCAAATTTATTCGGAGCAGGGGCCGGTGCGGTTCTGCTTAGCGCCTCAGAAGACAATTCATTTTTATTTTTTGAAATAAACTGCAATCCTTATAAAGACAATCTGACTGCAATTTATTCTGATGAAAAAGATGAAGGAGACTTTGATCAAAGAGGCAAGGATGTACTCAATTATGTCGCGGGTAAAATGCCCCAAACAATAAAACAGTCCGCTGAAGCCGCGGGAATAACTCCTGAAGATGTCGGTTTTCTGATCATTCACCAACCGAGCGGCAGACTTATGGCTACTTTTAAAGATAATGTGGAAAAACGCTGGGCCGAATTCAAGGGACAAATACCGGAGGAACAGGGCGTTGGTAATATCAGCAGCGCCAGTACCATAGTACTCATGTCCAAACTCTTCTATAGCGGTATGATTCGGGAAAATGATATTGTTTTCTTGGCACCTTTTGGAGCAGGATTAAGCGGAGCAGTTATTGGTATAAGAATGCCCAAAAGATTAAAGTAGTTTTTTTCAACAAACAAAAAGGGGATTTAATCAATCCCCTTTTGTAATACTCAAATCATGAAAAGTATTTCTTCAGGACGGCAAAATATTTTCCCCCCGTATCTATTTCCATAAAATTATTTTTATTCACCCAACGAAAGTCAGTATGTTCGTCGCTGAGCTTAACTTCACCGGAAATATATCTACATCTATAGGCAACCAAGAATATTTTCTTTCCCGCGCTTCTGCCTTGCGTAATCTCGTAATACCAGGTGGCAAACGGATCTCCAACTTCAATTTCCAGGCTAGTTTCTTCTCTGACTTCTCGTTTCAAAGCCTCGGCAAAATCAAGTTCTCCTTCCTGAATCTTACCGCCGGGATAATCAAGTTTGGCTTCCGTATTTTCAAATAAAACTAAAACTTCGCCGTCTTTTTCAATGAAAGCCTTTTGCCCGACGTAGAATTGTTTATCTTCTGCCATACTTAATATTTACTTATTTTCTAAGCTTATATAAACTCCAAGCTGCCAATGCAGTATAATTTTTAATTTCACCTTCTTTAATCAAGTTCTCGATTTCATTTTCTGATAACCAATAAGTTTGTATATTCTCTTCTAAATCACCGGGCAAGCTTTCCTTTTGTAGATCTGATCCGAGATACACATACATCTTCTGATCACTTTTTCTGTTATTTAAATAATAAGATCCAAGTTCAATTAAATTATTCGCCTTCAAATCAGCTTCTTCCATTAATTCTCTATTGGCTCCGACCAACAGATCTTCATTACTCGGAACAAAGCCACCGGGAAATTGATATAAATCTTCGTTGGGCGGATAGGAATATTCTTTCTGTAAAAGAATTTTGCCTTCATTATTAATCGCGATAATAGTTACGGCGTTTCCCCGTGAATCAAATTTTAAATATTTAGTTGTCTGTCCGTTGGGAAGTTCAACTTCATCTTCCAACACTTTCAAGCGAGGATGATCAAGAAGAATTTTTGAAGCAATCTTTTTCCACATAATGTTGGAGCGGGTAAGGGGAATCGAACCCCTATCTTAAGCTT
>CAYUIC010000024.1:0-339 GCA_964444675.1 uncultured Gammaproteobacteria bacterium
GCCCGACGTGCAAAGTAACGTAAGCTATTTTAATCTTTTTCTTTTTAAGTTCCGCAAGCAGACGCGGAGTAAAATGAAGACCGGCGGTAGGCGCGGCGACGGAGCCGGCTGATTTTTTATCCGCGTACACCGTTTGATAATGTTCGGCGTCCTTTCTCTTGCCTTCTGATTTAATATAGGGCGGCAACGGTATTAATCCGAAACGTTGCAAACGCGTAAAGAATGTTTTGCCCGAACAATTAAAACGCAGCTGCATAAAACCGTTCTGTTTTTGAATCACGACCGCCTTAAACGACGGACTGAATATAATCTCCTCACCGGCGTTTAATTTGGAGCTCG
>CAYUIC010000024.1:349-14528 GCA_964444675.1 uncultured Gammaproteobacteria bacterium
ATTTTCAGTTTCAAAACGATGAGATAAAAGTATTTCAACTTTTCCTCCGGTCTTTTTAGCACCAACAAGGCGCGCCGGAATCACTTTGGAATTATTTAAAACGAGAAGGTCGCCGGGTTGAAGATACTCAATTAAATCGCTAAATATCTTATCTTCAATATCTTTCTTATTTTTACGGGTAACTAAAAGCCGCGCTCTATCGCGCGGTTTGGCCGGCGATTGCGCAATCAATTCCGGCGGCAGATAATAATGGTAATCGCTTAATTTCATGCGCTATGTTGTTCGGTGTCTTTATGCTCATGCGTCAAACGCATCAGCATATCGCGAATATGCTCGGGGTTCGCGACTTCTTCAAAAAATAGTTTGCTATTTTCCGAAGCGGTCTGAACAATAACATTCCCGTAATGCAAGACAGTCGGCAAAAATCCGGCCGACTCACTTGAAACATCCTGAATGCGGTTCAAGCGCACCTCCGAAATCGAACGCGAGAAAAAGCCGTGTTGACGAATATCGATAATACGTTGATCAGTGATAATCCAAACATCCAAAAAATAATCGATCAATGAGAAGAAAAACAAAAGCCAAATGAAAAGTACGTAAGCGCTCGCTGCCACAACCACTGCCGGCCAAATCCACTGTTTCTCCGCCAATACCGGGAATAGAATATTGATCATAATAAGAACGATGATTGGCAGTGCCAACAAAAGGAAAAAGAAAACCACGCGTTTAACAGCGATGAATGCATCGCGATGTATTACGCTGATGACTTTTTCTCCGGCCAAGGGACCGGCTAAGCGGTATACGGAAAGCATAAATTTATTTGAACATGTTATTTGTCGAACCGAGGTTCTGGAAAACTGTAATGTTATCAAACACAACAATTTCTTCATCCCAATCTATCGGTGACATATACAGATATGACAAAGATCCGATCATCAGCACTCCCACTATATAAATCAATCCCACAAAAAAGGTACCAAACATGCGGCCGCCGAAACGAATCAAATGGTAGAAACCGATTAAACTCAAAATAAACCAGACAAGCAGGAAGACGAAATAAATATAGAGAAAAATATTGAGAGTGAAAGTCATATTATGAAATGACGCGAGTGCGTCCAAGATGTTTATAGGCTTGATCCGTCGCCAATCTTCCTCGATTGGTTCGATCTAAAAATCCCATTTGCAGTAAATACGGCTCGTATACTTCTTCAATCGTTGCGAGATCTTCTCCGCTCGCTGCCGCTATTGTCGAGATACCGACCGGTCCGCCATTAAATTTATCAATGATAATTTCTAAAATTTTTCTATCAACGCGGTCAAGTCCGTGCTCATCGATTTCCAAAAGCTCTAAAGCGAGTTGGCATAGTTCCGGAGTCAATTTTCCGTCGCTCTTAACTTCCGAGTAATCTCTGACTCGACGAAGCAAGCGATTGGCAAGACGCGGCGTTCGTCGCGCGCGTTCGGCAATCGCCCGAATGGAGCGCTCATCGGCTTCTATATTAAGAATACCGGAACTGCGCCTAATAATTTTTTCAAGATCGTCAAGGGTATAGAAATCCAAATGATGGGTTACGCCGAAACGGTCACGCAAAGGCGAAGACAATAAACTCACCCGGGTCGTCGCTCCTATAATTGTAAACCTCGGCAAATCAATGCGCAACATTTTAGCCGACGGCCCTTTGCCAATCACAATATCAAGGCCAAAATCCTCCATTGCCGGATACAATACTTCTTCAACCGTGCGCGGTAAACGGTGAATTTCATCGATAAATAAAATATCGCCCGGATTAAGGTTGCTTAAAATCGCCGCCAAATCTCCGGGTTTTTCCAATGCCGGACCTGAAGTAATACGCAAATTCGCGCCTAATTCTCGCGCAATCACGTGCGCTAGGGTTGTTTTACCAAGTCCGGGAGCGCCGTAGAGCAAGACATGGTCGACCGCTTCCTGTCGTTTTGCCGCTGCATAAATCAAAATAGACAAATTAGCTTTGACGTTTTCTTGTCCAATATATTCATTCAAAGTCTGGGGGCGAAGCGTTGCTTCGGCCGCATCTTCTGAGCGCGGATCAATTGTTTGTGGATCAACCAAGCGGTTCATACTAGTTAAAATAAAACACTATATATAAGAAGATGATAACGATATAATTGAAGACCATGAACCATTTGTTGGACCAACCAATTCCGGAAAAGTGAAATTCTGACAAAGGCCATAATATCTTGGTCGGGAATGAGCGACGGCTGTGCGTGAAGATGTCGAGCAGAATATGAAATCCCCAACCGCAAAACGCGATTGCTATCATATGCCAACCCGCCGCCCACATTATTAAAAATACTGCCAACCAAATCACCAAGCTATGGCAAGCTGCGTAGAGTTTCAAAACATATGGAGGAAAGAGTGTGATCGGCGGTTTTTTAAAAAATAAAATCTTACGCAAAAAAACCGAATTGAACATGCTCCCGAACCTCACCAAATCAGGCAGCACGCCAAATGCCGTCGCAAATAAACGTTGCTCGGTCGGCGCATCTTTAAAAACCAGATTGGTTAAGAGGGCATGCGAAATAATATCCATACAAATTACTGCTTTTTCTGTTCGTTAATAAATGATCTCACGACATCTTTAGTATCGTCGGCAAAGTCAGCTTGCAAAATCCAGCGTAAAAATGTCGGATCAGTCTGCGCAACCGAGGCAATACTTCTGCCTTTAAACTTTGAGAAATTGAAATAGATTTCGTTGTCTTGCCTGTAGAATTTTCCTTCTGCATCAATATAGTCTCGACACACTTCTTCGTGGATTCGCTTCACTTCATCATACCCGTAACGCTTAATCTGCTCTTCTATAATTTCCGCAGTTACTAGAACATCGCCCAGAGCATCATGTGCATCGACATGTTCCTTGCCGCAATAAAACTTATAGGCGCTCGCCAAATCGCGACGTTCCATATAATGATAAATTAATTTCGCATCAAGAATATCATCAGGCAAATATTTAAATTCCAAACCACATCGTCTAAATTCCTCCCTAATCATTGGCAGGTCAAAACCGGAAATATTAAATCCGCTGTAATAGGCATTATTAAAAAGCCCAAAGAGTTCTTTGGATTTTTCCAAAAAAGTCGGAGCATTCGCCACATCTGCTTCAGTAAAACCGTGCACGTCTGAAGCTTCTTTAGAAATAGGCACTGTTGGATTAATCATGACGCATTCCTCAATATTCTTGCCGTCAGGATAAGAAATTTGGTAGGCAATCTGAAGAATTCTGTCTTTAGTAACTGATAAGCCGGTGGTTTCAAGGTCAAAAACCACCACCGGCCTCGTAAGTCCCAATTGTTGAGCAAGATTTTGTTTCATAGCTCCATTATATCTTAGTAACTCTAAAATTGCCATGTAAGCAATTTCTAAATAAAAAAGAGGCTTAATAACGATTATTCGTTAAAAAGCCTCATAAAAAAGTTACTACTCTGCAAGAACTATAAGCCCGTTTGAAAAAAAGCTGAGAGCTTCTTTACTTTGGGTGGTAGCAAAATTTAATTCGTTACGTTCAACCATGCGAAAGCTTAGAGTTAAGTCATAAGGACCATAAAAAAATGAACTACAATATTGACCAGTTGTGTAACGATCTTTAGCTAAAAACTCTGGATAGATTGCATATGCCATTGATGTATCAATTAATCCAGAGAGAATTATGTTACTCGGCAAAGTGCTCATCTGGTTGAGAGCGGCTTCGGGTGAAAAACCCTGTAGAGCACAAGGAAAATACAAAGCGAAAACTGGTTTTGATAGCAGTTTGTTGACCAGCTTTTCATAACGACTGCCGTCCTTAATTGCAACTACTCTTGTGTTGACCTCGCTGACTGATACTGATTCCAATAAATCCTCTATTAATACATTAGTACCAAAATAACTATTCAAAGACATCTTTGCTTTTTGTATATAAGTTTCGGAGGTTCTTCCTAAGTTTAAGATTGCGCTCGGAATTGACGGAATAATAATCGGGAAATTGGTTCCCGCAAGTAAGTTAGCTGTCACTGGATTTTCCTTTAATTTTTTAGTCAATTCGTCAATTTTTTCTTTAAACATCACCAATGATACACCTGGAATTTCTTTTAATAACTTTGAAATATTTCTTAAAATAAAGCTTTCTGATGGTGCAGCTACAGTATATTTAGGATTAGCATCACACACTTTCCCCATAAGTTCTGGGTATGGAATTCTGCGTCCATTTTTATCAAATAATTTCTTTGATGCAATCATAGCCTTAAGGGACGAATCATCCATATTAAGTTTTATTTCGTCATTCAAAACTTTCCAAAAAATTTCTTCACCGCCGATCTTATTGATAAATGCTTCAACATGACCCGGTGTCACTGAACCAAATTTTGCAGAATGATCCATCCTATTCCACAAAATTTTTTCAATTGTATCTTCGGGAAAGCAACCACCAAATAAATGGATGAGATTTGCTATCTGATTAAATGTGAAGCTTTTGTGCTGAGTGTAATAATTATCTTTAGACATTGTTAATGTACTCCTTTTCTCAGGCTTTTTGCCCGAATTATCTTTGCCCCTTCCCGAGGCCCGGGAACTTTTCAAAATTAAAAAGATAATTTAAAATACCACTTTTAATGATAAAAGTCAATAATAAAGGTGTTTTTAGGCTACTTGCCAAGCCCGAAACTGCGTGATAGCATACAGATATCTTTCAATACATTAATTTATCACTAATTCAGCCGTCCGGACTCTATTGAGGAGAAACACTTATTTTATGACTAATGTTAGCAAAAGATCACTAGTTTTGTCAGTTTTAAAGGCATTTATTGATCCGACTCTCAGCCGGCTTATTTAAGCTGAGCGCGCCTAACTAAGTTTTTTCTCATTTGTTCGACGGCATCAACCTATATGCCGTATATTTTGTATGCAATAATCGCCATTGTCGCCTTTGTTGGCGGTTGGTGGCTTAGAAAACAGCGTGCTTTGACTCAGGTGAACAGCGCCGAGTTACATGCTGAAAAAATCATTACTGAAACAAAGAGTAAAGAGAAGCAAATTATTTTGGAAGCTCAAGACAAGGCTCTCAAAATTATTGACCAAGCAAAACAGGATGCTGAAAAGCAGCGTCGCGAAGTCGCCGAAGTCCAGAAGAGGCTTGAAGAAAGAGAAAATACATTTTCACAAAAATTGCTTGAACTCCAAGACAAGCAACAGGGTTTATATGACAAGATTTCAGAAATTGAAGAAGCCAAGGAACGAATCAAAAAAATCCGGGAAGAACAAAGCGCCGCTCTTGAACGAGTCGCCAATTTGACCCGCGAGGAAGCGGTTGAAAAGTTATTGGAACGCGCTCAAATCGAAAGCAAAGACGCGCTTGATTCCCGCTTGAAAAAAATGGATGATGAAAGTTCCGAGGCCATTGAAGAAAAGGCTCGCGAACTTGTTTCTAGCGCGATGCAACGCATCTCTTCAAACTTTATTGCAGAACTCACAACCACGACCGTTGAATTGCCGAGCGATGAAATGAAAGGCAGAATCATCGGACGCGAAGGTCGTAATATTAAAGCTATTGAACAGTTAACCGGCGTTGAAATTATTGTTGATGACACACCGAACGCGATTACTGTTTCCGGTTTCTCCGCAATCAGACGCCACGTCGCTAAAAAAGCTTTGGAAGTTCTCATGAAAGACGGACGTATTCATCCGACAAAAATCGAGGATGCGGTTGAACAAGCTAAAAAGGAATTAGCAATTGACATTAGAAAGGCCGGAGAAGAAGCGTTGTATGAGCTGGGTATCACCGGCTTTGATCCGAAATTGGTGCAAATCATCGGTCGTATGAAATATCGTACAAGTTACGGGCAAAACGCTTTGAAGCACTCGGTTGAGGTTTCTCACTTGTGCGGCATTCTTGCCGAACAACTGGGCGCCAATGTCAGCATCGCTAAAAAGGGCGGATTGCTTCATGATATTGGAAAAGCGGTTGACCATGAAGTAAAAGGTTCTCACCCGGAAATCGGCGGACAAATTGCTCGCAAATTCGGCTTGAGCGAAGAAATTATCGCTCCGATTGAAAATCACCATGAAGATCGTCCAAAAGATTTGATTACAGTTATTGTAAAAGTGGCTGACGCTATCTCCTCTTCCCGTCCCGGCGCCCGTCACGATAGCTTTGAACAATACGTGCAGCGTCTTGAAGAACTTGAAAAAATTGCGACCTCATTCTCAGGAGTTGAAAAGGTCTACGCAATCCAAGCCGGTCGCGAAATCCGTGTCTTTGTTGATGCCAAAGAAATTAATGATGCCAAAGCGCATGACCTGGCTCGCGATATCGCGAAAAAGATTGAGGCTGAACTTAAATATCCGGGTGAAATCAAAGTGAATCTCTTACGCGAAACCCGCGTGATTGAATACGCACGCTAAACATGCCCGGGTCTCCTCTTACAATTTTATTTATCGGCGACATTGTCGGCCGAATGGGCCGCGCGGCTGTCGCGCGGCTCGTTCCGCAACTGCGGGCAAAATATTCGCCTGATTTGGTTTTTGCCAACGGAGAAAATGCCGCGCACGGTAAAGGAGTAACACCACTCACGATTGAAGAAATGCTTAATTCGGGAATTGATTACCTTACAACCGGCGATCACTGTTTTGACCAAATGAATTTGATTGAAGAGTGCTACAGCGGACGTTTTCAGATCTTGCGGCCGGCTAATTACGCGCCCGATGTACCGGGCCAGGGCTCTATTGTTATTCCGCATGCCAAAGGCGACATACTGCTCATCAATCTAATTGGGCAAACCTTTATGCCCCGCCATTTCGAATCACCTTTTCATTGCGCAGAGAAAATACTCGCATCCTTTACAGGAAAAAAGTTTTCTGCTATAATAATAGATATTCATGCTGAAACTACGGCTGAGAAAATCGCCTTACGGCATTTCTTAGACGGTAGAATCAGCGCCCTGCTGGGCACTCATACTCATGTTCCAACTGCCGATGCGCAACTGACAAGCGCCGGCACCGGATATATCAGCGATCTTGGCATGACCGGCGACGCCGACGGCGTTATTGGCATTGTGGCGCAACCGATTGTGCGCAGTTTCCTGACTCAGCTGAAACTTGGACATGAGCTTGCTCAAACAGGCAGAGCCGAATGTAATGGCGTAAAGCTAACGATTGATCCGGAAAGCGGCCATTGTCTGTCCATTGAACCATTTCACGAAACAATTCTAATTGCCTCATAACCCTGTCTAGTATGCGAATGTTGCGTCGTTTGAGATCAAAAACTTCAACTAAACCGAACCTTGACCAAAGCTTGGTGTTGCATCTTTCCAAATCCCGTATTCCGGGACCGCGACAGCTTAAGTATCTTGGCAAGTTCCTTTCACCCATGGAGCGGTTAATCGTTTTGGGAGTTTTGTTGATAAGCGCCGGCGCGTTAGTATATATGGGCGTAATTTTTTATAAGAAGCACATTGAAATCGTCCCCGATGACGGTGGACGCTACACTGAAGGAATCGTCGGCAATCCGCAATATATCAATCCGCTCTATTCATCATTAAATGATGCGGACGCCGATTTGGACAGGCTTATTTTTTCGCGTCTCTATACGCGCGATGCCGAAGGACGAGCCGTGCCCGACCTGGCGGACGAAGTAAAAATAAGTGATGGGGGCAAAACCTACACAATCAGCTTAAAAGAAGCGCGTTGGCAAAACGGAGAAATTCTGACGGCTGATGACGTGGTGTATACATTCAACCTGATCCAAAATCCTGATTACAAATCACCGCTGCGTTCAAAGTTTAGCGGCGTAAATGCCAAAACAATTGATGAGCAAACGGTTGTGTTCTCTTTGCGTGAAGCCTATCGCAATTTCCCCCGCCTTTTGGATTTCGGCATTCTGCCGGAAAATGTTTGGTCGGCCGTTTCGCCACAAACTATCGCCTTGGCGGAACTTAATATCAAACCGATTGGTTCTGGGCCGTATCGTTTTAAATCATTAACCAAAGCAAAGACAGGCACAGTGCGCAGCTATGTACTTGAACGTAATGAAGATTATTACGGACAGCGCCCTCACCTTGATGAACTCGTCTTTAAATTCTTCCCGAGCGTCGAAGAAATGGTTGCTGCAGAAAATAACGGACAGTTGAGCGGCATGGCATTTATTGACGCCGATTCGAGCGACAGCTTAGTCGCAAAGAATTCTATCGAGTACCACCAGTCAGCCAGTACTGACTTGGCGGCGCTTTTCTTGAATCTTAAAGACAAAGGATTTGTAAGCGACAAAAAAATACGACAAGCGCTTTCATTAACAATTGATCAATCATCGATTGTTAGCCAAAGCGTCGGTCGTTGGGGCTTAGCGACAAAGACATTGTTACCGAGTTTTATGCCCGGCAACCACGATGTTTTTGCAACGGATACGGAAGCCGCCGCCCGGCTCCTGGAAAGCGCGGGTTGGCAAAAGCAGGGTTCAGAGTGGCAGAAAGATGCCAAGCCACTGCTCATCCGTTTAACCGCTTCCGAAGACCAAAAAAAGATAGCGGAAGCAGTTACCAAACAATGGCAAAATTTCGGTATAAAAACGGAAATCACTTATAAGAGTTCCGATGAGCTGACTAAGATTGTCAGCGACCGTCAATTTGAAGTTGCGCTGTATGGGGTAGAAATGCCTGATGGCGATCCTTTTGCCGTATGGCAAAGCGGCAGCGCCGCTAACCTGAGTTCATGGGGAAGCAAAGACTCTGACGCGTGGATGATCGATGCCCGCTTAACCAGCGATGAAAATCTTGCCGCTGAACGCTATGGGAAATTCTTAACGGCCGCAGCCGACGATATTCCGGCAATCCCATTGTTTTGGAAAGCGTATGTCTATCCCCAATCCAAAAAAATCAAAGGTTTCCAATTGGCGAATCTAAGTGATCCGTCAGAACGTTTCTCAATGACAGCGCAATGGTATCTCAAAACCTCGCGCCGTTATACGCCAGGTTCTTAAATATAAGACAAGCCGAAGTGGCGAAATTGGTAGACGCGCAGCGTTCAGGTCGCTGTGAGGGCAACTTCATGAGGGTTCAAGTCCCTCCTTCGGCACAGAGAATTATTTTCTTCTTACAAATTAATTAATCTATTTATTTTTGATAACGGTTAAACACAAACAACCAATATCAGTGTTATTCTATGATTACAAAATATAAAAACGCCAATCAGCAGCGCTACATGCGCCCGAAAGGCAAACCACAGGCTGCTCGTCCGCGAACAGCCGCACCAATCGCTTCCAAACCAAGCGATACTCACAATAAACTGCGCATCATTCCGATTGGAGGCTGCGAAGAAGTCGGGCGTAACATGACCGTCTATGAATACAATAATGACATTGTCATTTTGGACATGGGCTTACAGTTTCCCGAAGAAGACATGCTCGGCATTGATTACATTATTCCGAACATCGAATACTTAAAGGGTAAAGAAAAGAATATCCGTGGTGTTATCTTTAGCCATGGTCACTTGGACCACATTGGCGCCGCGCCGATCTTGCTTGAAAAATTAGGTAACCCACCGATTATCGGCCGTAACTTAACTCTTGCAATGGTTAAACATCGCGTTGAAGATTATAAGGTAAACACCTCGAAAAAACTAAAAACTATTTTAGTAAAAAGCTTGAGTGACAAACTGACTCTTGGAGCTTTCAAATTAAGCTTCTTCCAAATCGAACACTCTATCATGGACGCAGTCGGAGTAATTCTGACAACCCCGGTCGGTACGGTTATTCATCCGGGCGACTGGACCATGGAACGCGATAAGACGGGCAAGCCCTTGGTTGATTATTCCCACTTGGCGAAATTGCCTCGTCCGACAGCCTTGATGCTCGAAAGCTTGGGCGTTGTTTCAAGCAAGCCGAGCCCGACCTCTGAAGAACTTAAAGCCAACTTAACCGAGTTTATTGCCAAGGCTCCGGGCCGCGTTATTATCGGAACTTTCTCTTCACAGATTGAACGCGTCGGTTGGATTATCGAGATTGCCGAGAAACTCGGTAAACGTGTAGCACTTGACGGTTACAGCATGAAAACCAATATCGAGATTGCCAAAGAGCTTGGCTATATCAAATGCAAAAAAGAAACCCTGATCAAAGTCGAACAGGTTCATAACTTATCTGAAAATAAAGTCGTGATTATTTGTCCGGGCGCGCAAGGCGAAGAAAATTCGGCGCTCGCTCGCATTACGGGTGGAAGCCATCGCCATCTTAAAATCAAGAAAAACGATACCATTATTTTCTCCTCATCGGTGATTCCGGGAAATGAACGAACAATTCAACGCTTAAAAGATAACTTGTACCGCCAATGCGACAATGTTATTCACGGCAGCTTAATGGATATTCACATTTCCGGACATGGTACTAAAGACGATATCGCTTATATGTTGAAATTGGTGCGACCGGACTATTATATTCCGGTCTATGCCAACCACTACATGCTCAAGGAAGCCGAGAAATTGGCCCGTGGCATCGGCTTTAACCAAAACCGCATCTTTGTGCCTGATAACGGACAAGTCATTGAATTTGACCGTCACGGCGCCCGACTTACTAAGGAGAAGGTTCCGGCCAACTACGTATTTGTTGACGGTATGGGCGTGACCGATTCTTCTAATGATGTTGTGTTGCGCGATCGTAAGATGATGTCTGAAGACGGCATGGTTGTGGTTATTGCCACGATTGATTCAAAGACCGGCGATTTGATTGGCTCGCCTGATATTATTTCCCGCGGCTTTGTGCACATGAAAGAGAATCAGGAGTTAATCCAGAAAACCAGACTTAAAATTAAAAACATTATTAAAGGACGACCAATGCCGCAACCCGGCGTAACTGAAGATGATTATGTAAAGAATAAAATCCGTATGGAAATCGGTCAATTCCTTTTCCAGCAAACCAAGCGCAAGCCGATGTTGTTGCCGGTCGTGATTAGAGTGTAAAAGAGTATATAAAAAGTAGAGTTGGGTTTTTACCTAACTCTACTTTTTTATTACAAAATACTAATTACAAAAACAAAGAAGGCAATGATTAGTAGTAAACTTTCCTTCAAAATAACCAAGGCAAAATTCCCATGTATTATTTACTTCTCGACGCATAATTGGAAATCGGGGGCGCTGCTTTGGATCTTCCCAGAGATTAGCCTCTTTATCAAAGGAAAGAACCCACTTTCCAATCGGAAAATTTTCTGATGCTACATATCTCGCCAATGAGACACCCTGTGCTCCCACAAAAATCGCATTTTGCTTATTTAAAAATTTTATGCAATCAGCAGAACTCACAGGATTTAAAATTGGAAAGATTTTTACAGTATAGATCTTGCCTGGAATAAGTTTATGACTGACTTTTGCAAAATTATTGTCAGTAATATTATTGTCATAATCAACAAAATCATTAGCATACTTTTGTGCAAAAAATTCAAGTTGATTTTTTTGCTTGTACGGTCCCGGCACCTTCAACTTAAACTCACAAATTGGAACTCCAAATGATTTATCCGGTATCGGGTAACCCAATTTTAAAACATTGTTTATATTGAGCATTTTTTGCTCGACATTTGCTTTGAGACATGCTTCAAGATTCAGTATGGTGAGTTCATCACCTTTTGCAGCAGCTGAATTGATTTTAATGTTCAAGTCAGTATGTAGGCCAAACACGCGGTCCGGATCTACGCCGATGTATTTTCCCATCAGTTATTCTCCTTGTTAAAGAATTCCTAGATTCTGCTAGGACAGTTATAAAATAATTTTACATGTTCTTTGTTTATCATATATTGCTAAAAGGGTCAATGCTCTTAAACAAAAACCCCTCTCCTTTCGGAGAGGGGTTAGGAGGGATAGAGTTACATCACATTCGAAAACACTCGTTCCAGTTTACTTTCCGGGGCTTTATTTGAGACCAATTGGTTAAAGAGAGAAACCCAGGCTGTTGTCTGGACAACGGTCAGGAAGGATCCGCCGATGATTACGATGGCAAGTGAAGCCAAAAGTCCAAGAATCAAAGTGACGAGGAATAGAACAAATGATGCCACGAACACACTGAGCATATACAGCGCCACGACCGGAATGGCGACAAGCATTACTGCTACGATTAACGCGATGCTCACAACCATGGTCAAGGCAAACAATATAAAAGTCATTTCCAAGCTGACCAACCAATGTTTCTTGAACAATTTCCAAGCCGAAACAATCGATTGCCCCATTGATTGCCCTTTCAACACCACGAAAGCGATGGCAAACTTCGTGATAAAGGCGAGGATCAGAGCGACTGCCAACAAGACTATAAAAATCACAAAATACAATAACGACATTGAGATGCTCAAACTATCGCTGATAGCGACCGGAGCGATTGTCACGACCGCCAAAATATACACGATAGCTCTGACAATAATATTGATTCCGAAAATGGGCCAAAAACGCTTGCGGCCTTCTTTGAATCCGACAGAAGTATCGTGTTTACGTTCGGCGACCGTAAGTGTCTTTCCGTTTTCCGCCAACGCCTTATTGGTATTGCTAATCAAGGCTCCCAAGGAAACCGTTGAAAGCCAAATCAAAGCGACAACAAAGGCAATGATAACAAGCAACACAACCATTAAGGAAATAAATGACCAGGTATCAGTCTTGGCCATTTCTCCAAGCTGCATCCAGGCTTGGGGACTAAAAATTCCCGTATCAGCCCAACGCTGCCAATCATAAATAGTATTTGCTTGGCGATTGGTAAAACGATTGATTAACTCGATTTCAAAATTGCTCGCCATTAAGGTCGCGAACAAACCGAAGAACCACAAATATTTGTGCTTCCAGGCAATGATAAATGATTGCCGAATAATAGAACGATAAAGAGTCATAGGCATGGGATAAAATTAACTCCTATATTATAACACGTTCCCCATAAGTTCTTCAAACTCTTCTTTCTCAATAGTCTCTTGCTTCAAAAGCAGTTGGGCTACTTTCTCAATCTGTTCTTTTTGGTCTTTAATGATTTTTTCAGCAGTTTGCATGCCATGCTTAATAAATCCGGAGATTTCAGCGTCGATAGACTCGGCGATTTTTTCGCTGTAATCACGCTGTTCATGAATTTCGCGTCCCAAGAATATCATCTCTTCCTTTTCTCCGTAGGTGCGGGGGCCCAGTTTTTCAGACATACCGAAATCAGTAACCAGGCGACGAGCCAAAGCTGTCGCACGGCGCAAGTCTGAAGTCGCTCCTGTCGTCACTTCACCAAAAATAATCTGTTCGGTTAAATAACCGCCCAGCAAGACTGCAATTTCATCCAAGAAATAAGATTTGGTTTGCAAGTGACGATCTTCGGAGGGAACTTTTAAAGTATAACCGCCGGCGCGGCCGCGGGAGATGATTGAAACTTTGTGCACCGGATCGGCATTAGGCAGAAAATGCGCGACTACCGCATGTCCGGCTTCATGATATGCAGTGACTTCTTTTTCTTTAGGCATCAAAATACGCGACTTGCGTTCCGGACCGAGCATTACTTTTTCAATTGCCTCTAAAAGCTCGGGCATGCTGATAATTTTCTTATTATGGCGCGCAGTTAAGATGGCTCCTTCGTTCAAGACATTCGCCAAATCCGCTCCGGAAAAACCGGGCGTACGTTCCGCGATTCTTCTTAGCGAAACGTCTTTAGCCATTGGCTTTTGTCTGGCATGAATTTGCAGAATCGCTTCGCGATCGGCAATATCCGGTTCATCAAGAACAACTTGGCGATCAAAACGACCCGGGCGCATCAACGCCGCATCAAGCACATCGGGGCGGTTGGTAGCGGCCATGACAATCACGCCGGTATTGGTTTCAAAACCGTCCATCTCAACCAAGATTTGGTTTAAGGTTTGTTCGCGTTCATCGTGCGATCCGCCAAGTCCAGAACCGCGCTTGCGGCCAACGGCATCAATCTCATCAATAAAAACGATCGCTGGTGCTGATTTTTTGGCACGAGAAAATAAATCACGAACACGAGACGCGCCGACACCGACAAACATCTCGACAAACTCAGAACCACTCATGTGAAGAAATGGCACATTAGCTTCGCCCGCCACAGCTTTTGCCAGTAAAGTTTTACCTGTGCCCGGAGAACCAATAAAAATAACGTTCTCATTGCGTTCAATAAAAGCTAATTTGGCTAAACCCGTAGAAGCAACATACTGGTCCCCTTATAGATGG
>CAYUIC010000025.1:0-7163 GCA_964444675.1 uncultured Gammaproteobacteria bacterium
TTGCCAAGCTTAATAAGAAGGCGGTGATTGCCGGTTTGTACACGAGATTGGAAATTTGGGATGAGAACGCTTGGAACAGTTATAAGAAAGCTACGGAAAAACAAAGTAACCAAATTGCGGAAGCTTTGGGCGATATTTAAGATTCAATCTATGTACCGCCACACGCCAGTTATGTTAAAGGAGGCGATGCAGTATCTTAATCCGCAGCCGGGAGAATGCATTATTGACGGAACCTTGGGTGCGGGAGGATATACATATGAAATTTCACGCTTGGTTGGACCGACAGGAAAAGTGATTGCGGCTGATATGGATGAAAGCGCCATTAACAATGCCAAATTAAAGATTGCCCGCGAGGGCGTTGCGAATATCATTGTAGTACATGAAAACTTTCGAGAACTAACTCAGCTTGCCGAATTGTCAGAGAGTCGGCCAGCCGGGCTGGTCCTTGACTTGGGACTGTCATCAGCTCAGCTTGATGATCCAAGCAGAGGATTTTCTTTTCAAACAGACGCCCCCCTAAGCATGGCTTTCGGCTCGCTCGTTTCCGATCGGCGCACTGAAGGGCTCATCAACTTAAAGCCCCTGGCCGAACTAACCGCGATTATCCGTGATTATGGAGAAGAGCGTTACGCGTATAAGATTGCGCAATCGATAGTTGCGGCGCGGCGAATATCACCGATTACCACAACAAAACAGTTAGTGGATCTAATCGGCACTGCCGTACCCGGTTCATACAAGCGAATGAAAATTCACTTCGCGACCAGGACTTTCCAGGCTTTCAGAATTGCGACGAACAAAGAATTGGAAAATCTTTCGACAGCTTTAAGTGCGGCAAAGGATGTTCTTTCTCCCGGGGCGCGAATCGTTATTGTTTCATTCCATAGTCTTGAGGATAGGATTGTAAAGCATTTTTTCAGACAAGAGGCCAAAGATTGTATTTGCCCGCCCAAGCTTCCGGTCTGTGCCTGCAATCACAAAGCCTGGCTTAAAACTTTAACTAACAAAGCAGTATTGCCATCAGCCGAGGAGATAGCAGTTAACCCTCGAGCCCGCAGCGCTAAGTTGCGCGCAGCACAATTATTATAAAAAAATAAAAATAAAAAAATTATGACTCATCTTGGCGAGCGTTCAGCAACGCTTTCAAAATTGAACAAGTTCTTGGCACTCGCGGTTATCGCGACGGCTGTCGGGCACTTTTTGGTAGTTAATGATTTATCGACCAAAGGGTTTGTCTTTAAGGATCTTAAAGTGGAAAGCAATGAGCTTGTGGCCGAACGCCAGACAATGGAAAGTCGCGTAAGCGCCTTATCTTCATATCAGAATTTGAATCCTCGAATCCAGGCTATGCATCTCGTTGCTGCCGACTCAATTCACTATCTCAACTGGAACCAACAGGCTGTTGCTAAAAAATAAATTAAGACAAAGGGAATATGATGATGAAGTTCGGACGACCTCAAGTTCAAGCACCAGCACCATCAAACGGCCGCGTCGCAATAATCGCGACGGCGGTTTTTTTATTATGTTTCGGACTTGTTGCACGCCTGGCTTACTTGCAGATATTCGAACATAGTCGCTATGCGGCTTTAGCCGAGGGCCAGCATAAAACTTCGTATGAGTTGTTGCCCGAGCGAGGAAAAATTTACATCCAAGAAAATGCCTTAGCTGGGGATGGGCTTCTGTATCCAATTGCGGTAAATAAAGAATTTGCACTTCTCTATGCAATTCCAAAAAAAATTATTGATCCGCAGAAAGTATCTGAAAAATTATATGATTTTTTTAAAAAAGCAAACATAGAAAAAGAAGCAGCGGCGTTTGTTAAAAAAGAGAGAGAAGAAAATTTCAAAGCAGAATTAGCGTCATTTGACGGCTTACCCGAGGCCGAACGCGGCGTCAAACTTGCTGAAACAAAAAGCAAGCAAGACGCTTTAGTGAACGATTTACTTTTCCAAGAACTTGAAAAACAAAAAATTGAAGATTATATACGAGAGAAAAAAGAAGAAGCTATTGCTTCATATTTTAAAGCGCTCGACCAGCAAGAGGATGAGTATGAGCCGATTGAAAGGAAATTGAGCGATGAGGTCTTGAAGCAATTTTATATATTTATGTCCGGACGTTCGGACATCGCGGTTGACGATTTAGCGATGAAAGACGGCAAAGTAGTGTTTGCAAGCGACCAAACGGAGTTAGTCATCGATGGATTTAGTTACAGTTTGGCGCCTCATCGTTTTTATCCTGAAAATAATATCGGCGCTAATATTTTGGGATTTGCCGGATATGAGAATGAAGAGCAGCGCGGGAAATACGGGCTGGAAGGATTTTTTGACCAGGAGTTATTTGGCAAATACGGATCGGTAACTGCGGAGCGCGGCGCCGGCGGACTGGTCATTGTTAATGATCGTCAGACCAACAAAAAACAAGACGGATCAAATTTGGTGCTTACTATCGATCGCGCGGCTCAGTTTAACGCTTGCAAGCTGTTGGATGATGCGATCAATAAATATAAAGCTTTGGGCGGTAGCGTGATTGTCGTCAATCCAAAAGACGGTGCAATTTTAGTGATGTGTTCGGCACCGGATTTTGATCCGAATAATTATCAAAACGAAACAGACTTGCGGGTCTTCAATAACCCGGCGGTTTTTGACCAGTATGAGCCCGGCTCCGTCTTTAAAGCCATTACTATGGCCGGGGCGCTTGATACCAATAAAGTTACTCCGGAAACTACGTATCAAGACAACGGACAAATAATGATTAAAGGTTGGCCCAAGCCTATCAAAAACTCTGACTTTGAAACATTCGGCGGACATGGCAAGACTACTATGGTGACGGTTCTTGAGCAATCGCTTAACACCGGCGCGATTTTTGCGATGCAACAGACCGGTGTAGACACCTTTGCCGATTATGTTAAACATTTTGGGTTCGGTGAAAAGACCGGCATTGAACTGGAAGGGGAAAGCGCGGGGGATATCAGAAACATTTCAGGATTTAAAGTAAAAGATATTTCCGCTGCGACAGCATCGTTCGGGCAAGGTATCACAGTCACTCCTTTGCAAATGGTCATGTCATATGCCGCGATAGCGAATGGCGGGAAATTAATGAAACCATATATTGTCAAAGAAGTTGTGGCGCCAGACGGCACTCGTTCAGTCACTACTCCTTCACAGATTCGACAAGTGATTTCTGAACGCAGCGCCGCGATTTTGACCGGCATGCTCATTAACGTTGTTGAAAACGGACATTCAAAGTTGATTCAGATTCCGGGTTATTATATTGCAGGCAAAACCGGGACAGCGCAGATTGCGTCTGCCAGTTCAAAGGGTTATACCAATCGTTATAATCATACTTTTGTAGGATATGCTCCTGCAAATAATGCGAGCTTTGTCATTCTTACTAAGATTGACAGTCCCCAAACTTCGCGTTTTGCCGAAGGAACCGCCGTGCCCTTGGCGCATGATATCACAAAATTTCTCCTCAATCACTGGCAAGTCCCGCAGACCAGGAAGATTGAAACAAAGGTCAAGAAGTAGTATAGTGTGCCTATGTTAACTTTTATCTTACAACGAATCCTTGGGCGCTATGCCCGCTTGGTCATCCGGCGTTACCAGCCTCAGATTATTGGCATAACAGGCAGCGTAGGGAAAACCAGCACTAAAGAAGCGACGGCTCGAGTTTTAAGCCGACGTTTTTCCTTGCGTGAAACTTATAAGAATTATAATAATGAGCTCGGTCTGCCTTTAACAATATTGGGCGAGGTTTCACCCGGAAAATCAATTGCCGGATGGTTACGAGTTTTTGCTAAAGCCAGAAAATTAATTCGAGAAAAAAATAATGATTATCCGCAGGCCTTAGTCTTGGAAATGGGAGTTGATCGTCCCGGTGATATGGATTATCTGACAAAAATTATCCAACCGAGTCGGGCGATAATTACTAAATTGGGGCAAGCGCATCTTGAATTCTTTTCATCACTTGAACAACTTCATACAGAAAAATTCAAAATTGCGAAAGCATTACCCGATAACGGCGTATTGGTTTATAACGGCGATGATGAAAACGCGCGACGACATGCGGACAAAATACAATGCAACAGTTTGAGCTTCGGCTTCGGAGAAACCTGCGATGTACGCGCGGATGCTGTAAGTGTCAGTTTTTCCGAAGAAGCTGTTTCGGGCATTTCTTTTAAAATGGAATATCAAGGTTCCAGTGTCCCGGTATTCTTGCCCGGCGCTATCGGACGTCCGGCAGTATACGCAGCCTTGGCTGCCGCTGCCGTCGGTTTAAGTTATGGCATGAACTCATTGGAGATTTCAGAAGCGCTTCGAGATTTTAAGCAACCGGCCGGACGACTACAACTTATCACGGGTCTTAACAACACTTTGATTATTGATGATACATATAATTCTTCTCCGGACTCAGTGTTTGAAGCATTAAAATCGGTTCAGGAAATTCCGGAAGCTTCAAGAAAACGCGTGTGGGCCGTTCTTGGATCAATGAAAGAACTCGGAGCATTAAGTCGCAAGGGTCATGAAGACGTCGCTCGCGCTGCGGAACTTGCCGCGGATATTATTGTAGGAGTAGGCGAAGAAGCCAAGATAATTTTTGAAACCGTAGCTGAAAACAAAAAGAAGCAAGCATATTGGTTTGAAAATTCCGAACAAGCCGCTGATTATATCAAGGGAAAATTAGTTGAGAACGATTTGATTGTTGCTAAAGGTTCTCAATCCGCTCGTATGGAAAAAATCGTCAAGAGACTCATGGCTCAGCCCCAACAAGCTCCAGGCTTGTTGGTAAGACAAGAAAAACAATGGCAATAATCCAATAAGGTAACATTATAAGGTAAAGGACGTTATACTTAGAGCATTAATTCTTTATCTTATATCCATGAAAAAAATCATAGCCTTTGGCCTTCTTTTTTCTCTTGTCAGTCTCTTTCCTACTCAGCGAACCCAAGCCGCAGAATTGCGTCCGATTACCTTTCCGGTGATTGGCGCTGTTTCATATTACGATGATTTCGGAGCTCCTCGTTCCGGGCATACGCATGAAGGCAATGACTTGATGGGACGAAAAATGTTGCCTTTAGTCGCCGCCGTTGACGGGACAGTAAATTGGGTTCAATATCCTCAACCGGATTGGGGCTACGCTATTTCTTTGCGAGACTCAGACGGTTACAGCTACTGGTACTTACACGTTAACAATGATCACCCCGGGACAGATGACGGATTAGGCGACGGATTATTCGCTTATGCCCCGGATGTAATTAACGGCGCGCAAGTCGTAAAGGGGCAATTGATCGGTTGGATGGGTGATAGCGGAAATGCAGAAGGCACCGGCGCTCATCTTCATTTTGAAATTCATACACCTGATGGTACGCCGATCAGTCCCTTTGTAAGTTTGCAAGCTGCTCAAAAAATAACAACTCCCACCGTAGCTCCGAAACAAAGTTATGAAATTCTGCCTTTCGGCAACTTTAAAGGCGGCGCATCTGTTGCTTCCGGCAATTTCGGAAATGGAGCAACAATTGTTACCGGCGCAGGACCGGGCGGAGGACCGCATGTCAAAGTATTAAATGATGCTGGTGATGTGATTAATCAGTTTTTTCCATACCCCATGGCCTTTAAAGGCGGAGTGGATGTAGCGGCTGCCGATATTGACGGAGACGGCATTGATGAAATTATTACCGGCGCTGGACCGGGCGGAGGACCGCAAGTTAGAATATTAACAGCCAGCGGTATTCCTATAAAAAGTTTCTTTGCTTATCCTTTAGCTTTCCGCGGTGGTGTGCGTGTATCTGCTGCTGATATAGATAATGATGGAAAAGCTGAAATTATTACCGGCGCAGGACCAGGCGGTGGACCGCAGGTCAGAGTTTTTAAAGCCGATGGCACAGCTCTCACAAGTTTCATGGCGTATGCTACAAGCTTCAAAGGCGGTGTTGATGTGGCTGTAAAAAAATCTACCAACAGTTCGGCGGCCCGTATCGTAACTTCGGCATTGTCCTTGGGTGGACCGCACGTTCGGACCTTTGACAGCTTGGGAAACCCTGATGCATCATTCATGGCGTATGCTCCGGAGTTCCGCGGCGGTGTCAAAGTATCGGTTATTGCGAATTCAGATTTTTTCGGATCGTTTCAGATTGTCACGGCGCCGGCCGGCAAAGGCGGACCTGATATCAGGATTTTCGATTCACTCGGAAATCTGGCTAACAGCCGTAAAGCGTTTGAACCATGGTGGAGAGGCGGTTATGAAATATCAGCCACACCGAGCGGTTTGATCTATATCACGGCTGACGGACGCCGGGCCTCCATACGCTCTGTAAGCGGCTCACAGGGCTTTAATAACAATAATGGTAATACTAACAATGCCGGCGGTTGGCGTCGTTGGTGGGGCAGAGGGGATTAAGGGGCTATTGACAGATTAGGTATAAAATGATATAATATCGTTAATTATAAACTATCATTTTAGAGGAGGACAAAATGATTAACGTTCTTTTAAGACGCAGTATTATACTTTGTTTTTTTCTGCAATACATAATCTGGCAATATTATACGCCAGGAGCAGTATTTGGATTTTTTGTTGTTCTGTTAATATTAACTGAACTATCCTTAAATCTAAGACCAGATGAGGATAAAGATCGTCTTGTTATATATGGTGTTATTTTATGGATAGTAAACTATTCCATAGGCATACCAATATATATCTATTTGGTTTATTCTTCTTCAACTTTTGTATTTTCCTGGGGTCATGTGCTCGTATTAATGAACTGGCCATTGTTTATTTCTGGTTATTCCGGATTATCAATTGTCCAGAATAAAAGGATAAACAGAAACATCACTGCATAACAATTTGATTAGTAAACAAAAAGTCAGCCCAACAGCTGACTTTTTTCGTTATCTCGATTTTAGACTATTTCGTCAATTCGTTTCGCTAATTCCTTATCTTTATCTGTCACAATATCCCCGGCGTCATGCGTTGATAATTTTATAACAACTCTATTATAAATATTGGTCCATTCAGGATGATGCTTCAGCTCTTCGGCAATGGCCGCAACTTTAGTCATAAACTCAAATGCCTCTTTAAAGTCTTTAAAATTAAACTCTTTCACTAACTGTTTATTTATTTCCTGCCACATATTCCACGTCGTTAATATTAGTAAAGTAATGAGCGTCAAT
>CAYUIC010000025.1:7173-11024 GCA_964444675.1 uncultured Gammaproteobacteria bacterium
TAGTGATTTGGCTACCTCAACATTTTTTTCGTCATCATCAAAATAAACTACTTCATCCGGATTCAGTTTAAGTTCTTCTAGGATTTTTTTAAAAAAGTCAGGATTTGATTTAGAGCTACCTACATTATATGAGAAAAAGCAATTGTCAAAATATTCACTGAATTTTAATACCTGAAGAATATACTCTGCGCGATATTTTTCTTGGTCTGATGCGAGATAACATTTAATTCCATTGGATCTTAGAGCTTGAATTTTTTCTATCATAATCTTATCGGGCTTAGTGTCGGCAGAAAACCAGTAGTCTAAAAAGTCGTCAACGGATTTTTGTATTTTCCATTGTTCTAAATATTTTGGCAAGATGACTTTTAAATCAAGTTTATCTTCTTGACACAAGCGATAATCATTCCTAAAAAATGGCATGATTTGATCAAGAGGAATGTTAAAATCGCGTGACAGCTTTTCACTCAGATAACCTTGTTTAATCAGGGTTACTCCGTCTGCGTCAAATAAAATTGCTTTTGTCATAATGCTTTATTCTTTCTGTATATAAAATATTGATAAAAAATGACGATTTGGATTAATAGTCCAATAATGTCTGGTATTAAAATATATAAATCATTTCGTAAGGAAGTGTATATCACTCGAAAGATTAAAAGCAATGTCCCTATAATTATCATTACTAATGAAAAACCAGATCTTTTTTCTCTATAATTTTTTAAAATTTGTGTCGGCCATGCAATAAATAGCATTATAAACATGCTAATTGTTACTAGTGTGCCAAAAAAGTTTTCCATATATTTGTTGTACGAAGAAAATTAAATCTCAATTGGTTTAATATTCTTAATACTTTCAAGATAGATTGTCTTTTTCTTTTTTAAAGCTTTTTCACAAAAGGGTAAGCGACTCGCAATTCGTTTACCTACTAATAGCTTTGCTTTTTTAAATGATACGAATCTTGCTTCTAAAATCTCTTTCTTATCAAGCTTTAAATTGGTTTTATTTGTGATGGTTCCTGCATCAAAAACAAACATAATTCTTTCATCCTCGCTTTCGAGTGGTGCAGCATAATGAATAACTAAACAAGAATTAATTTTGATCAACAGCCCAAGTTCTTCTAAGACTTCTCTTGTTGCCGCTTGCCGAGGAGATTCATTTTCTTCTACGACTCCGCCTGGTATTTCCCAGTAGTCTTTATAGGTAGTTTTTAGTATGAGCATTTCTCCTTTGTTGTTTCTCAGAATAACTCCTGAACCCATTCTTTTTTTAGGTAGCGATTGATGATAGCTTGCTAATGATTTCTTTTTCATAATTTTGTAGTCCCAAGGGGAATCGAACCCCTATTACCAGGATGAGAACCTGGCGTCCTAACCGTTAGACGATGGGACCATGTATTAACCTAAAATTGTACCAATAAGTTCAGTATAACCCTGTAAAAACTCTTGTGAGGTAATTGGCTTTTTACCTTCCAGTTGCAAGCGACGGATAATTAATGAATCAATTCCGCATTGCACTGCCAGGGTACTGTTATAAATGAATGTTTTGCCCGGCTTATGCATGGTCAGAGTCATAATCGTCGGATCAACCTCTATAATTTTTAATTTTTTTCCGGCAATCCAAGTCCAGGCCGAAGGCCAGGGAGTCATTGCCCGCACAAAGCATTCTAACTGCTTGGCGGACTTTGTCCAGTCGATTAAGCCATCTTCTTTGCTGAGTCGGCCTACATAATTTGCTAAAGCGTCATCTTGTTGCCGGGGTTTAATATAACCACTAAAGTAATCAACTAAGGTTTGCGGTAAAAGTTCGGCACCGGCTTCGGCCATTTTTTTACCCAAAGTTCCGGCCGTTTCTTGTGCGGTAATAGGGAAAGATTTTTGTTTTAAGATCGGTCCGGTATCAAGATTTTTATCCATGAGCATGATGGTTACGCCGGTTTCGTAATCATTGTTTAAAATAGGCGCTTGTAAAACTGCTGCTCCGCGATATTTAGGCAAAAGTGAACCATGCACATTAACGCAGCCAAACTTAGGCAGGCTTAAAATATTTTCAGGAATGATTTGTGCGTAGGCAATCACGACAATGGCGTCAAGTTGCATCTCACGCAAACGGTCGGTAATTAAAGAAATTTTTTGCGGTTGCATCACTTCAAGGCCGTGTCCCACAGCAAAGGTTTTTACCGGCGGGGGAGTGAGTTCAAGATTTCTGCCGGCGGGCATATCTGGTTGCGTAACTACCGCGACAATATCAAAGCGCTCATCAGTGCAGAGCGCTTCTAAACATGGAATACTGATTTGCGGAGTGCCGACAAAAGCAATGCGAAATGGTTTCATGTTATTTTACTGTGTGAATATTCTTTGCCTTGTCGATAAAAAGAACGCCGTTAATATGATCGATTTCATGTTGAATGACGCGGGCAAGCAGTCCCTTCGCATCAATGCTGCGACTTTTTCCTTCGGCATCAATAAAGGAGCAGCGGACACTCTTATGACGTTTTACATCGCCAAAGGTTTGCGGAATTGAAAGACAACCTTCTTCGCCCCATTCCTTGAGCAGTGATTTTTTCGTCAATTCAGGATTGAACATGGCAAGCGGTCCGTCATTGGTGCTCACTACAATCAAGCGGATAGTTTTCCCGATTTGCGGGGCTGCCAAACCAATGCCGTCATTATCTTTCATCGTCTTAGCCATATCGCGCCACAAATCTCCCAGGCTTGCAATGGCGTTGGGATCAATGGCTTCGGACATGGCACGGAGTCTCGGGTCCGGATTAAATACGAGTGGCAATGTAGTAGGCATAATAGCCTTATTATATATAATATAAGCAAAAAATCAAGCCTGCATGAGCTTTGACTTTTTGTATATCCTATACTAATATAACAACTAATAAAAAATACAATAGTTCTTTGAAAGGCTATACGGGCCCGAGAGACTGCAATCAGGCCAGCAATTTTCTAAACCAATCATAACAGGAGAGCAGACAGTGGATAAAAATAATGAAGAAAGGCTTATAAAGCTTGTACATCAGTATCTTGATTTGTTGTTAGTTTGTCCGAGGAAAGTAAGCCCTAATGGACGAAGTGAAATGAATAGGGCAGACAGAATTGCTTTAAGAACACTCGAAGAAGCAAAAGATACATTAATACAATATGTACAATTGACTGGTGAACAAATATCTCAAGAATCTATCAAACAGATTTTCCATATATTTGTTAATACCTGTGGTTTTCTTAGATTTGCAAAGCCGTTACCAATGCATCTTGCAGTGTTTGTTATTGAGCCTTCGCCTCAATGTTTAACCGCATATCATTCCATGTTTTTTTTAAAAGCTGGGACTTATATGACTCTGATAAATAAGAGGCATACTCGTGGAGAAGGCCTTGCTAGGGGCCTATGTGTTCTAATTAATTTGGTTCATAAGGCGGCTCACTATTCACCGATAAAATTCAAAAATAACTAGTTCTTAAAAGAAGATGGTAAACTCATCTTCTTTTATATATAATGAAGATATGAAAGATATAGAGCCGATATTGTTTAAAGATATCCTCGACAATAAGAAAGCCGGCCCCAAGGCCCCGGCCTATCCCTGGCAGGATTTGGCCTTAAAAGTTGAACGAGAAATAAAAATCCCGGGTTTTAAGCGCAGCGCCTTGTTTAAAGTGTGCCGAGATTATCCGAGAGTCATGATTGAACGTTGTGTGGCTGATACAAAGGAATTATGCCAAAGCGGCGAACAATGGAGATATTTTTTTAAGATTGTGACGGCGAGCTCGAACCCAGATCATAACACAAGGTAAGATGACCGACGCCGAAAAGCGGTTCGTAATTTACTATACCCGGCGTCGCACCGACATCAT
>CAYUIC010000025.1:11034-13963 GCA_964444675.1 uncultured Gammaproteobacteria bacterium
AATATCCTCGCAAGCCGCTTCAAGGGCTGAGCTTTCAATTTCCGCCAAGCCTTTCGGATTGTTTTCTTTTAGTTTGTCGATTAAGCGTTGGTCGATTTTTTTTGCTTTGGCTGAATAACCGGCCGGTGATTGTTTGCTTAAACGATGTGACAAATCGGCAGCGGCGATAATGCCAATACGTTTTTTGCTATTTAGAACAGCTTCTTGCAGAGCCGGAGCGAAACTCAATATTAATTCATGATTGTTTTGCGGAACAATCAAGGGTACGATCGGCAATTTGATTGTGTTCGCGATAAGGAACAAGGGAACTGAGGCTGCATAATCAAGACCGGTATCGGTCGCGAGTCGTACGGGAAAATCCGCTTCGAGATGCTCGCGAAAACGCCCGGCCAGTTCAAGATCTCCCGGGATGCGCAAATCCGTCACCAAGTCGCCGAAGATTTCAAAGTTCGCCTTGAATTCCTGATGGACGTTGATAGTAAAATTATTATCGGTGGTTGCTCCTTTCGCGCTGATTAGCAACAAGGCGTCAAGCTTTGCGTTTACGATTCTTTGTGAGACTTGTTGGATAGCCGGCAGAGTGGAAACGAATTGACTCGTATTTTCTTTGCCGATGTTCGGTATCAGTAACGGACTGTGCGGCATAACCGCAGCAAAATGAAGAGACATATTATTGTGCGATGGTGACTGGCGCGCCGTCGCCGTGCAGTTGAAGAATTTTTTCAGCTATGACAAACACATTGCTCCATTTATAACCGAGTTTGCTAAAGGTGTCGGCGGAATTAACCGGACGCTTAAGACCATTTTCAATGATATAAACCGCGGGAGAGCTGGGTGAGCGCACGATATCTCCGTTGCTTAAACGCACCGGGTCGCCGGTACTATAGGTGGCTAATTCAGCTTCAGTGGTTTTGATAATGCGTTTGGTCTTGAACTTAGTACGAAGCAGGGAAGCGTCAATCAACGGTTGCTTGATCCCTTCATTGACCCAATACACTCCACCGGTTTTTTTGTCCTGCAAGAGCGCACCTGTCGGATAGGTTGAAGTTTCGGTTAAGACCGCGCCGTCAATAAAAGAATTAAGTTCAGCTTCTTGAACATTGATAATTTCATCGGGGTTAAAGCCCATCTTCTTAAAGGCCGCCGGGTTTACAAAGCGGCGCTTATGATCGTCAACCAAAAGATATATCCTGCCATTGGGGATACGGACGATAGAATATTGCGCGAACTTGATGGGATCTCCTTTCGGATATTTGTCCAAATCGGCTCGGCTGACAATTTGTACGCGGGTTGGATCAAAGCGTGAAGTGAGTGCGCTGCGCGTCAAGAAAGGACGCTTCATGCCGTTCTCAATCAACCAAACTCCGCTTTCGCCGCTGGCTTGGAGCAATGACCCGTTAAGATAATCTCGAGTGAAGAAGCGCTGCCAGATTTTCCAAAAATTAAAATTGCCGTTGTATACGTGCGGCGTGTAATTGTATAAAGCGGCGGTTGCCAAGTTCTGCGGAGTAACGCTCATTGGCGGACGTCCTGTATTTTGAATCGTATAGGTTTGTCCGACGCGATAACGATAGAGCTGCGGGTTATCCATATAATCTCTAAACTGCAGAGAAGAGGAGTTAATCTGTTTCCATAGTCCGCGCCAACGTTCATTGCAGCCTCCTCCGTCAGGACAGCCGTAACCCGCTGCCCAATCGAGTTGGCTTTGTCTGGGGCTCTTGTCTTCAATCAAACTCTGCTCTTTTTGCAGGAGCACCATGATGAATTTAGGGTTCACGTGATTTGCGCGCGAGCGTTCATAAATTGCCTGAGCCGCGCTCATTGATCTGCCTTCAGGGTCCGTGACCGTGTATGTTGCAATAAAACCTCCTTTGGCATTCAGAAAGGCGGTGATTTCTTCGAGGCTCATCGAAGCTTCATCATAAATTTCTTGATCTCCGATGATGAAATTCGGGTCAAAATCAGCCCGCGCGGCGAACGGAGCAATCACGCATAAAG
Source organism: uncultured Gammaproteobacteria bacterium (assembly GCA_964444675.1). GTDB lineage: Bacteria > Patescibacteriota > Patescibacteriia > Patescibacteriales > Patescibacteriaceae > Patescibacterium. The sequence goes on from CAYUIC010000025.1 coordinate 13,033, forward strand.
CGACGCTGAAAAATAACAAAGTTGTAATACGTTTATAGTACTGCATTGTTTTGATAGTATATCGTAAAATGACGCTTTAGACAACAAAAAACACCGTATATATACTAACGGTGTTTCTTGTTTTTTATTTCACGGTAACTGCGATATTATTTTTCAAATCCAAAGAAATATTGACTTTGTCTCCATGTTTAACGCGACCGGCGACAATCTCGGAAGCCAATTCGTTCAAAATCATATTTTGAATCACGCGTTTCAGGGGGCGGGCGCCGAAAGTCTTGTCAAAACTTTTTTCAGCCAGCATTTCTTTAACGTTTTTGGCAATTCTGATTCGTATATCCTGATTGCGTAAACGAGTTTCAACCTTGCTGAGCTCAAGATCAATAATCTTTATCAGGTCTTCTTTAATAAGACTCTTAAAGATGACGATTTCATCAATACGGTTTAAGAATTCGAGCTTAAAGTGTTGTCTGAGAATCTTATCAATCTTTTCACGCATTTCTTCCTGCTGCATCACCTTGACCTGTTCGGCATCAGAATGATCGGAAAAGCCAATGGAATATTCGCGAATGATTTCATTGCCGAGGTTCGAAGTCATGATAATGATAGTGTTCTTAAAATTGACAGTTCTTCCCTTAGCGTCAGTCAAGCGTCCGTCATCAAGGATTTGTAATAAGACATTGAAAACTTCGGGATGAGCTTTTTCAATTTCGTCAAACAAAATAACACTGTACGGTTTGCGGCGGACGCGATCCGTCAATTGGCCGCCTTCGTCATAGCCAACATAGCCGGGAGGGGAGCCGATCATTTTTGATACCGAATGCTTTTCCATATATTCGCTCATATCGAGGCGAATCAAGGAGTTCTCGTCATTAAACATAAATTCGGCCAAGGCTTTGCCTAACGCGGTTTTCCCTACACCGGTCGGACCGAC
>CAYUIC010000026.1:0-13823 GCA_964444675.1 uncultured Gammaproteobacteria bacterium
GCACGATATCGCCGGCAAACTAATCAGTTTTTTTGTCCGCTTAATTCAAATCGCGGCACGTAGTGTGATCATGGCTTTTTGGCTAGTATATGCATTCTGTGCCTTGTTATTGTGGATTATTGCTCCGATATACATCGTTTACGAAATCGCGCGACAATTAGGTTTTTTTATTTAAAGCAATGGAAGACTCAAAGCAACAACAAACACTGCCTTTAACTATTTGTCCGACCTGTAACGGTTTGGGACGTTTGCGCAGTTCAAAATGTTCAAATTGTAACGGACTTGGGTTAGGGGCTTTTCATAACGAACACTTTTTATACATTCGGCTTTCCTTATCGAGCGCATTAATCAGGATGCTGGCGCTTAAAAAAACTGTCGATAAGGCGATTAATATCGTGTGTTATGTCGCAGGCATAATTGGTGTGGCCGCTCTCTTATACTGGCTTTACTCGTCGGGAGATATTATTAATGCCGCTATCGTGCTCACCCCTGTTGCTTTGCATAAGCTTGAATTTTGGAAACAACAAGACTGGTTGCTCTTTGTTTTTTGGTTCTCATTGTTGCCTGATATGTTTGTTATATATCGCGTAACTCGTGCCAAGCAAAATGACCACAAAATTAAAGCCCCCGTCTATCAAAAAGATCAAGTCGTTCTTGCTGCTGCTCAGGATTGGAATGAGATAAAAAAACACAGCTCAAAACAGATTAACGCCGTTGAAGGCTTTGATGACGATGCGCAAAAAGTCGTCAATGAAGCTTTTTTATTGGCTGCACGTTTTCAATCATCTACTGTTGACCCGCTCCATGTTTTTGCTGCGTTATATATGAACAGTCGGGAAGTGGAAGCGGTTTTTTCTCGTTTGACCGTTGACGCCAAGAAATTGGTCCAGGGTATTGAACATCTGCTCAACAGTCATTCGCGAGAAGGCGGGGATCCTGCTTTTGGTCTAAGTAGCAAAGAAAGTTTTATTGAAGCCTATCAGATTGCCTGGGATAGCGCTCAAGAAAAAGTTCGTGAGCTTGATTTGCTTGTGCCGGCCTATGACAGAGACGAACAGTTGCGCGAATTGTTGTACCAACTTGAAGTTGATCGTACGAAATTGGTAAATGCCGTGGCCTGGTTCAGGGTGAACAATCAGCTTGTGAACCAATATCACCTCTACAAACGCATGGCTCGACTTAAGCCTTCATCAAATATGGACCGCGCGTATACGGCGGTTGCCACGCCTTTGCTAAACAGTTTTTCTCATGATTGGACTCTGGCAGCCAAATGGGGGAGAGTTGATTTATGCGTGGCGCGTGATCAAGAAATCCGCCAAGTGTTTGATTATGTGGAAAGCGGTCGTTTCGGTATGATCTTGGTCGGTCCCGAAGGAGTTGGCAAAGAAATGGTTATCGGCGGAATTGCTCGACTTATGGTTTTGGAAAGCGTGCCAACAAGTTTTCAGGATAAACGTTTGCTGGAAATTGATGTGCCACGCTTAATCGGCGGTTCCAGTCCGGCGCAGGCGCAAGAACGGTTGTTAACGGTTATTTCCGAGGTTTCTCGTGCTCGCAATATTATTTTATATATGAAAGATCTTGAAAAGATTATGGGCATCAGCTCGGGCGGGGAAGAGAGCCTGGATCTGGCTTCGGTTTTGGCTGACGCTATCAGTCGCGGACAAGTCTATTGTATTGCTTCGGCAAGTAATGAGCATTACACGAAATATATCGAACAATCGGCTCTTGGATCGGTGCTGGCGAAAGTTGAAGTCAATGAACCGGATGCCAACCGTGCTATCTTGATGATTGAGTCAAAAATCGGTTTGATGGAATCTAAATATAACGTTTACTTTTCTTACCATGCCTTGGCTGAAGTCGTGAATTTGACTGATCGTTATATCCATGACAAGTATCTGCCGGCCAAAGCCATCGAAGTATTAGAATCAGTCGCCGTAAAAGTTTCGCGTCGTGAAAATAAAGTTGTTGATCAGCAGGCGATTGCCGAGGTTATTACTGAAATTACGAAAATACCGGTCACTAAATTAACTCAAGACGAAAGCAAGAATTTACTTAATCTTGAAGCCAAGATGCATGAACGCATGATTGGCCAAGAAGAAGCTGTACAAATGGTTTCTTCCGCCTTACGTCGTGCGCGTGTTGAATTGCGCGAAGGTAAGCGTCCAATCGCCAACTTCCTCTTCCTTGGACCGACCGGTGTCGGAAAAACTGAATTAGCAAAGACTGTGGCTGAAACCTATTTTGGTCGTGAAGATTACATGATTCGTCTTGATATGTCCGAATATCAGAATAAAGATAGCGTTCAGAAGATGATCGGCTCGCCGGACGGCGTACAGGGTTATATTACCGAAGCAGTTCGCAAAATGCCGTTCTCTTTGATTTTGCTTGATGAAATTGAAAAAGCCCATCCGGATATTTTGAATTTGTTCCTGCAGGTTATGGATGACGGTCGTTTGACTGACGGACAAGGAAGAACAATTGACTTTACGAATTCAATCTTAATTGCGACCTCAAACGTCGGTTCGGCTTTGATTCAAGAAAATGTTCGTGCCGGCAAATCAATGGAAGTCATTAAGGAAGAATTAATCGAGAAAGAACTGGTCAAAGCTATGCGACCTGAACTTATCAACCGTTTTGATGGTGTTATTATCTTTAAACCTTTGGATCAGGCCAATGTTATTTCAATTGCGAAATTAATGCTTAAGAAAATTTCCAAAATGCTTGAATCAAAAGGCTTTGGTTTTTCAATCTCAGACAAAGCAATCGAGCAGCTCGCTAGCTTGGGCTTTGAACCTGAATTCGGCGCCCGTCCACTTCGTCGTTTGCTTCAAGAGCGAGTAGAGGACGCCATTGCTACTAAGATTTTAGAAGGCGGCATGCAACGACGAGATACCGTTGTTATGAATGACGATTTGAGTATTAGTGTTACAAAAGCTGAAACCATTTAAATGCCATACTATATTTTTGCCGGCGCCACTATTTTGTTATCATTTTTAGTCACGCGTTTAGTGCGTGATTTTGCGCTACGAAATAATATTGTTGATTATCCGGATCAGGCGCGCAAACTGCACCGCTCACCAACGCCTCTCTTGGGCGGGATTGGTATTTTCGTTTCTTTGGTTGTTGCGCTCTATGCCGGGCGGATTATTATTTTATCGGGTAGTCTTGAGGCCCACCATTGGCTCGGTGTCTTAGTCGGAGCTTTGATTATTATTGTTGGTGGCGTCATTGATGATATTAAAAAATTGTTGCCGATTCAGCAGTTTTCTTTTGCCGTGGCCGCCGTTTTGGCTGTAGTCTTAGGCGGAGTGGGTATTGAAAAAATTACCGATCCGACCGGTGGATTATTGTATTTAAACTCCTGGGCCATTCCATTATTTTCCATGGTGTGGATTTTGGGAATGATGTATACGACAAAGTTGCTCGACGGTGTTGACGGTTTGGTCGCTTCGACCGGGACCGTCGCCGGTATTGTTATATTTTTGTTTACCATGACAACGCGCTGGTTTCAACCGGACATAGCTTTTGCGGCCCTTATGTTTTCTGCGGCCTGCGTGGGTTTCCTTTTGTTGAATTGGCCGCCAGCCAAGATATTTTTGGGCGAGTCCGGATCTTTATTGGTAGGATTTGTCCTTGGAGTATTGTCGATTATTTCAGGTGGAAAAATTGCTATTGCGTTGCTTATCATGGGTATTCCTATTCTGGATGTGGCTTGGACAATTGTGAGGCGCCTGGTTGCCCGCCAGAATCCTTTTAAAACAGCAGATCGTAAACATCTGCATTTCCGCTTGCTCGACGCCGGTTTAGGGGCGCGGGCCACTGTTTTATTATACTGTTCAGTCTCTTTGATTTTCGGTTTGACTACCTTATTTTTCCAAAGCAGGGGCAAGTTTTTAAGCCTGGTAATATTGGGAGGACTCATGGCGATCGCCATCGGGGCTTTTAATTGGCTTGACAGGCGGGCGAAACTCGGATAGACTAAGACCATTGTTATTGAATAAAACTTATGAAATTTGCAGTTATCAAGACCGGCGGCAAACAGTACACGGTCAAAGAAAAAGACGTAGTTTCCATTGAAAAGCTTAAGGCCGATGACGGCGCAGCGGTTTCTTTTGAAACATTAATGACCTTTGATGATAAAGGCGCCATTGAGCTCGGCACGCCGAGTTTGGGAGAAAAGGTAAGCGGAAAAGTTGTTTCTACCGCTAAGACCGATAAAGTGAGCGTCGTAAAGTTTAAGAATAAAACTCGCTATCGCCGTAATGTCGGACACCGTCAGATTAAGACAAAAGTTGAAATCACTAAAATTGCTTAAACTGTTTTAAAAAACGCCCCAGTCGGGGCGTTTTTTTATATCTCGTTTCTATATTTCAAGGCGTTATCGAGTGTCAGCCCGTCAGCATATTCTATGTTGGCGCCTGAAGGCAATCCTTTAGCGAGACGCGTTACTTTTATACCCGAAGGTTTAATGAGTTTTGCTAAATACAAAGCCGTAGTTTCTCCCTCCAAGGTTGGATTCAGAGCTAAGACTAATTCTTTTGGTTTTAAACTTTTAATGCGGGCAACAAGGCCTTTGACATTAATATCATCGGGACCAATATGCTCAATGCTGTTAATTGTTCCGCCTAAGACAAAATATAAACCTTTATAGTTGTTTGTATCTTCCAAAACAAACAAATCTCGTTCATCAGCAATAACGCATAAGATTTGTTGATCACGACTTGAGTCAGAACAAATCGAGCAAGGGTTTTTTTCCGCAAAGCCGCCACAGAGCGAGCATCTCAAGACTTTTTCTGGCAGATTGGAAAGCGCGTCGGCAAACTCATTGAAAAGTTGCGGTTTTTGTTTTAACAAATAAAAAACATATCGCTCGGCGGTTTTTGGACCGACGGACGGGAGTTTTGAAAATAATGAAATCAAACGTTCAAGAGGCGAGGGGAGTCTCATTGTTTAGAGTCCAAAGTTTTTTAGGCCGCCCATATCTTGCATTTTCTGGGCGATTATCTTTTGTACTTTCTTAATCACTTCATTAACAGCTTCACGTGTGGCATTAGCCGCCTGCAAACCTATAAGGTTTTCAGCGATTACCAAGTTGGTAATTTCAAGGTTGCCGTTCATAGTTACGTTAATGCCGTTTTTTTCAACCGTAGCCGACTCACCGGACAAGGCGTTTTGCATTGTCTTGGCTTGAGTTCTGAGGTCTTTGATTTGTTTAAGTTTTTCAAACATATTATTAATTAATTATTCGTCATTTAAATCAGGAGGAATATCATATTCTCCTTTGGCCAAATTTTTGAAGCTGACCGTTTCTTCATCAAAATATAAATGAACATTTCCGGTTGGTCCGTTACGGTGTTTGGCAATAAAGACCTGTGCGGTATGTTTTTCAACATCGGAAAGTTCCTCAACATTATAGCCGCGGTCAGCCGCTTTACGATAAATAAACATTACAACGTCGGCGTCTTGTTCAATGGATCCGGATTCTCGCAAGTGAGATAAACGAGGAATGGCCGGCGTGGTTTGCTCAACGGCACGTGATAACTGCGACAGGGCGAGTACGGGGATATTTAATTCACGAGCAATACCTTTGAGTGAACGAGTGATTTCAGCAACTTCCTGTACGCGGTTATCACCCATACGACTGCGACCTTCCATAAGCTGCAAGTAGTCGATAACAAGTAAATCAAGTTTATGCTCCATTTGCAGACGACGAGCTTTTGTTCTGATTTCCATAATATTGGCGGCCGGAGAGTCGTCAATAAAAATTGGAACTTCGGATAAAACACCCATCGCTTGGCCGATACGCGAGAAGTCATCAGTTTCTTGCTTGTCAGACAATTTACCAGTACGCATTTTCCACAGCGAAACGCCGGCTTCTGCACAGAGCATGCGATCAACCAACTGTTCTTTACTCATTTCCAAGGAAAAGACTCCGACAGAGGCTTTGTTTAAAATGGCGACCTGACGTGCAATATCGAGTGCAAAGGAAGTTTTACCAACAGAAGGACGCGCTGCCAAAATAATTAAGTCTGATTTTTGTAAACCAGCGAGTAAGTTGTCAAGATCAGTAAAGCCTGTTGCAAGTCCGCGGAGCTTGCCGGATTGTTTATGCAATTCATCAATACGGTCAAAAGCTTGACTCAGCAAGGTATCAATCGGTTGAAAGGCCTGTTTAAGGAATTTTTGTGAAACGCTGAAGAGTTTACGCTCTGCTTCATCAAGCAAGGTATCGATTTCTTCATCTTCGTTAAAACCCATGTCACCGATCTCACCGGCTGCAGCAATCAAGCGTCTTAACGTCGCTTTTCTTTGAACCAATTCTGCGTAGTAGGTGACGTTAGAAGCAGTGCCGACGGAGTTAGCTAGATTCGCAATATAGGCACGACCGCCAACTGATTCGAGAATGCCTTTTTCTTCAAGCTTGGAAGTTAAGCTTAAGATATCAATCGGCTCTCGTTTCGCGTATAGTTCGCGCATCGAAGCAAAGATTTGTCCATGCGCATCTTTATAGAAATCCTCAGGATTAACAATATCGCCAATTTTGATAATGACGTTTTGATCAATCAAAAGCGAGCCGAGAATAAAGTTCTCAGCTTCAAGATTTTGCGGGGGCAGTCGTTTAAGTTCTTCTTTGGAGGGCATAGTATCTTTATAGTACAGGGGACTACCTATTATAGCAAATGGATAAAATGTGCATGGATAGTGAATAACTTAAAGAATTATTATAACTAAAATTAGCGAATATTTGATATTATATTTGACAAAATATAATATATATGTTATGTTATCAACAAGTACCTTTAAAAATTGCAACTAAATATAAGCCTAGGGCGATCTTATTGAAAGATAGAAATAAGAATTTTATTATAAAATAACATTGATAATCATAAAATAACTCAAAAAGGTAAAATGCCAAACAAAAAACAAATAGTTGTTTCCATGGGATTTTCGATAATCCTTTTCCTTATGGGGGTCGGGTATGGCGATGGTTCATTAACATTGCCCCCACAGATAAGCATTAAGATTGCTCAGATAATATGTTTCTCTCTGTCAGCCATTGGCTTTGGTTTTAATTTTATTTATTTTTATAAACGCTTAGAGAGAACAAGATAAGGCTTCGGGCTCTTACATAAATTTTCATTCAGCGGTTCTCTTTTTGAGGGCCGCTTTTTATTTTCAAAACTCAAAAATTGATTTCATTTTTCCATTGAGAGAAGAAAAATTTTATGATAATTTACGAAAATCCTAATATTGGGACAACGTTCATTAACAAATGCCCCGAGAGAAAGGGGATGGAGAAATGTTACATGGAAAATATATTAAAAAGCTTATTAAAACCTTTAAAAGACTTAAAGGATAAGCGCGAACAACTACAAAGAGCTTTAGACCTCGAAACTTTTTTATTAATAATTAAAGGAGTATCAGAGGAGATTGCTCCGTTTGATCTTGGTGTTCATTATGCGTATACGGACATAGTGAAAGAAATGTACATCAAGGATACCGTGGATCCTAATTTTGGCAAAGAAGATAAGAAAAACATGCAAAGTGTTGTTGACTATTATCTAAAATGCGGTGCTCGAATATTCCAACATGCTTGCGAAAAACAAACCGATTCACAGAAAGACATTAACAAGTTTGTTGTGAAAGACAGTGAAGCAGGTTTCTACCGCCAGGGCATAGTGCTAGAGCAAAAGACAAAAGCTAACCTCGATTTTATAGTCAGCGAAATAGCTACGATAAATTCAAGGCTGAGGGAATCTTTTACTCGTCATGGATTTGTGGTTTTTCTAATCATCTTATATATTTAAACATGATACTTGAATAGTATTCTAAAACCGAATTAATAAGGAGTAGTCAGAAATGACTGCTTTTTTATTTCTAAAACTCTGATATACTTATAGCAATATGAAAAAGCTAGTTTTTATAGTCTTGGCATTTCTATTTTTTGCATCTTGTGCTCAGGCGGCCGAGCTGGTTGATACTGACAAAGACGGCTTGATTGACTCGCAAGAAGCCCAATTTAAAACAAATCCAAACTTGCCCGACACTGACGGCGACGGTTTTGTCGATGGTTTGGAGGTGGCGCGAGGCTTTGATCCATTATCCGCGCAAGCAAAAAAACTTGCTAAGAGCATTTTAATCGATACAAAGAAGCAAGAATTATACCAACAACTTAACGGTATTACTATCAGAACGCATACGGTTTCAACCGGCAAAGCTTCAATGCCAACTCCGAAAGGTAGCTTTACCATCGCCAATAAATCAAAGCGCGCCTGGTCAAAGATGTATGGTTTATGGATGCCATATTGGATGGGAATTTCGGGAACTCGGGCCGGCATTCATGAATTACCTGAATGGCCAAATGGTTATAAAGAAGGCGCTAAACATTTAGGCATTCCGGTTTCACATGGCTGTGTACGCTTAGGTGAAGAAGCTGCTAAAATTGTATATGATTGGACCGAAGTCGGTACTAAAGTAGTTATTAAGTAAGATGATTTACCTTGATTACTCAGCTACAACCCCGTTGGATCCGGCAGTATTAAAAAAAATGCTGCCGTATTTTTCTCGTAACTTTGCCAACCCCGCATCGATTCACTCAGCCGGACAAGCAGCGTTAAAAGCAGTTGAAGACGCGCGACATGAGATAGCGAAGGTTCTTGACCTTAAAGCCTCGGAACTTATTTTTTGTTCGGGCGCAACAGAGGCAAATAACCTTGCACTGCAAGGTTTAGCTAAAGCACTTCGAGCAAAAGGGGACAAGCGAAATCATATTATTACAAGTGCAATAGAACATGATTCCATTCTTGAACCATTACATGCCCTTGAAAAATACGGTTATAAAATTACTCGTTTGCCTGTTAACAAAGATGGCGTTATTAGTTTAGGCTCACTTGAACAGGCTATTACAGAACAGACCTTGCTGGTAAGCATCGGCTTTGTTAACAGTGAAATTGGTTCTGTCCAACCCATAACAAAAATCGGTCGTCTGATTAGAAAGATTAATGAACGTAAGATGAAAGAGTGGCTCAATACCCAAACACGAAAAAGGGGATTGAAGCCTCAGCCTATTTATTTCCACTCGGATGCGACTCAGGCTGCTAATTATTTTTCGTGTTCAGCAAAACTTCTCAATGTTGATATGCTTAGTTTTTCCGGTCATAAAGTATTTGGGCCAAAGGGTATCGGCCTTTTAACTGTTAAACGTGACACGCCCATAGAAGCACTTCTTTACGGCGGACACCAAGAACGCAATCAGCGAAGCGGCACCTTAAATGTGCCGGCAATTATTGGTTTTGCCGACGCTCTTGTCAGAGGTCAAAAAAACTATAAAAAATCCTCTATTGCAGTAACTTTACTAAAAAACTATTTTGCTCGTGAATTACAAAAAGCGGTTCCTCACGCCAGACAATCCATTAGTTTAGCCAAGGTCGCCCCCGGACATGCCAATTTTTTGTTTACAGGCGTGAGCGGCGATGCGCTCGTGGCGGCTTTGGATGAACGCTCAGTAGCGGCTTCTACCGGCTCAGCTTGCGCATCCGGCGACCTCAGCGCTTCTCACACTATTATGGGCCTTGGCTATAGCGAAACCATGGCTCGTTCTGCCCTGCGTTTTACTGTCTCACGATTAAACTCAAAAAAGGATTTACAAGCTGCTGCCGGACGTATTGCCGCTGCATATAAGGAGTGTCTCAAGCGATTTGAGAAGGCAAGCCAGGCATGATATAGTAATAACGTATGAATATTGCGTTTTCAAAGCTTTTGAGCTCGATATATTTAGGTTTTGAGATGCTGCGTTTATGGATACGCGGTCTTTTTAATGACCGTATTATCCGTATTCTTGGTATTGTTTTACTTGTAGTTCAGGTCGCAATCTGGAGCGTCGCGGTAATTCTCGTCAAAAGTATTGGCTCAGCCCTTGCGGTGCTTCATTACAACGTCGTTTTTGGTATTGATAAAGTGGGAGAGGCTTCTCTTTTATATCTTACGCCTTTGTCCGCCTTTGTTATCATGGTCATTAATTTCATATTCGCTTCGTACTGCCTGGCGAGCCGCCAACGTAATGCTGCGCTTATCATTCTTGGCGTGAGTATTGTTGTACATATTTTTACGCTTCTTGCTTTATATTTTTCTTACTTAGCCAATTTTAGTTAATATGGAAAAACAGATAATTATCGTGCTCGCACTTTCAAGTTTGGCATTCTTGTGTGCTATTGCCTGGACTCCGCTCTGGACCTCTTTTCTATACAAGTATAAGTTCGGCAAAACTATTCGCAATTCGGGCGCGACACCGATCTTTTCAAAACTACATGCCGCTAAAAGCGGTACTCCGACTATGGGCGGAGTTCTGGTTTGGCTTACCACCGTGGTCTTGGCTTTTGTTTTTTTCTATTTGCCCCTCGGTTGTTTGGCAGCTTCCGCTTTAGTGGGGCTTCTCGACGATTGGCTTGATGTCAAAGGCAAGGGAACCAAAGGCGGGGGAGGCTTAACCATGGCTAAGCGCCTCATGATTTACACGGCTATCGCGGCCATCGGAGCGCTATGGTTTTATTTTAAATTGGGACGAGATACTTTTAATATTCCATTTCTTGGAGATTTTCATTTGGGCTGGATGTATATTATCGTCTTCATTGTTGTGATTGTAGGCACCGCCTTTTCTGTTAATCAGACCGACGGCCTCGACGGCTTGGCCGGGGGGACGTTGCTTATCAGCTTTGTTTCGTATGCGGTTATTTCTTTCATGAATCAGCGTTATGACTTGGCAACTTTTTGCGGAGTCATTGCCGGAGCTTTACTTGCATTTTTATGGTTCAATATCACGCCCGCTCGATTTTATCTCGGAGACACGGGTTCGATGAGTTTGGGTATTACACTTGGTGTCATCGCGATGTTAACGGATTCGGCCCTTATTTTAATGATTATTGGTGTGATTTTCGTCATTGAAGCGATCTCGACAATTCTGCAGATTTTGTCCAAGAAAATCCGTCACAAGAAAATATTCTTATCAGCCCCGATTCACCATCACTTTGAAGCAGTCGGTTGGTCAGAGGCCAAAATCGTAATGCGTTTCTGGGTTGTTGCCGGCATTTCGGCGGCCAGCGGACTTGCCATTTTCTTACTTAATAGATTCCATTAAATTATTTGTCATGTTTCAGCGCCTTAAAGATTTAATACGCGGTCGTTCTGAATTTTCTCAAAAGCGTCCGCAGGCCGATCGACGTTTAATTGCCATCACCGCTTTGTTGGTGATTTTCGGTCTTATTATGTTGGCAAGCGCATCTTCGATTGTTGCCTATAATACTTACCAGGATACCTACTATTTTTTCAAGCGCCAACTAATCAGTATCATAATCGGCGCGATAGTTTTTTGGATGTTCTCAAAGATTGATTATAAAATCTTTAAGAAATTGGCTTTGCCCATGCTCATAGCTTCTATCGGTATTTTGTTGTTGGTATTTATTCCCGGATTGGGCCGTGAGGTTAACGGCTCGCAGAGTTGGTTGAATATTTTCGGTTTCTCGGTTCAACCATCAGAATTGGTTAAATTTTCTTTCTTGGCCTATCTGGCCGCTTTGTTTGAAAAAAGTTCGGAAACTCCAAAACGATTTTTCTCATTTTTGATAATATACGGCGTGATTGCTTTACTTATTCTTTTAGAGCCGGACATTGGCACATTATTTGTTTTGACTGCCGCCGCCTTCAGCGTTTACTTTATCGGCGGAGGAAAAATCAAACACTTGATTGCTCTTGTTGCGATTGGATTGTTGGGTTTGTATATTATGGTGCATTTGCCCGGCCAAGAGTACCGCTTAGAGCGTTTTAAATGCTTTATCGACACATCGCAAGACAGCCGCGGTTCATGCTACCAAATAAACCAATCGCTCATTGCCATTGGTTCTGGCGGAATCGCCGGCAAAGGACTGGGCGAAAGTCGACAAAAGTTTTTGTATTTGCCTGAAGTGCAAAACGATTTTATTTTTGCGGTGATTGCCGAAGAAACCGGTTTGATCGGTGCAGGTGCAATCATCATCCTATTCGCTTTCTTGGCGTTCCGCTCATGGACAATTGCCAAAGCGTCACCTGACGCGTTTGGCAGAAATTTTTGTGTCGGCATTTCCGTATGGATTGTTGTTCAGGCAATCTTGAACATCGGAGGAATTACTAATTTCTTACCCATGACCGGCGTCCCCCTGCCTCTAATTAGTTATGGTGGCACTGCGATTATCGCTTCATTGGGAGGATTGGGTGTAATCGCGAATGTCAGCCGTTACTCATAACCATATGAAAAAACTTATTGTCTTGATGTCATGCGTAATATTTCTGAGTGCTTGTGGCACCACGAATACAAATCAGAGCACTGTTTTGCCTGATGCGAGCATTCCGGCCGGAAAATTTTATTTTAAGTCCACGACCTGCGCCCACTGCGCCGTTGTTGATGCTTACATAAATGAACAAAACGTAAAACAAAAGTTATTCTTTGTTACGCGCCAAATCGATAATGACCCAAATGCTGTGGCAATTCTTAAAAGTATTGGCAAAAAATGTTTATTGAGTGATACTGAACTGGGGGTTCCGCTTTTTTGGGATGGAACATCCTGCTATTTGGGCGACGAGAAAGTTATAGAATATTTTAAATCTTTATAAGTATGAGACCGGAAAATCAACATATTCGCTTGCGTGTCGCTCCTTCGCCGACTGGTTTTTTGCATCTTGGAACTTTGCGTACCGCTTTATTTGGTTTTCTCCTTGCCAGACATTGGGGAGGTGCGTTTATTCTTCGCATTGAAGATACCGATCAGAAGAGGGAAGTGTCGGGAGCGGTTGAAAGCCTCATTAATGTATTTAATCGTTTAGGTATCAGTTTTGACGAGAGTCCGGAGAAAAACGGGGATTATGGGCCGTATGTGCAAAGTCAACGCCTAGATTTGTATAAGAAATATGCTGATGAGTTGATAGAGAAGGGTGAAGCCTATTATTGTTTTGCCACTCCAGAAGAACTGGAAGCGCTTCGTCAAGAACAAGCCGCTCGTAAAGAGGCACCTCGCTACGATCGCCGTTTCAGGGATTATCCCTTGCAAGAAGCCCGGAAGCGAATCGCGACCGGGGAAGCGTTTGTTATTCGCCATAAAATGCCCTTGGAAGGGAATGTGATTGTGTATGATGAATTGCGTGGAGAAATCAGTTTTAACGCCTCCGATCTTGATGACTACGTACTCCTTAAATCGGACGGCTTTCCCACATATCATTTGTGTTCGGTAATTGACGACCACGAAATGAAAATAAGTCATGTCACTCGAGGCGATGAATGGATACCATCCTTACCAAAAAATATTTTGCTTTACAAATCTTTTGGTTGGGAGGCACCGAAGTTCATACACTTGCCGCTTATCTTGAACAAAAGCGGAGGAAAATTAAGCAAGCGCCAAGGCGATGTTTTTGTCGAGCAATATCTTGAACAAGGTTATCTCAAAGAAGCATTGATAAATTTTTGCGCATTGCTCGGTTGGCATCCTAAAGATAATCAGGAATTTTTCAGTGTCGAAGAACTTGAAAAAGTTTTTGATATTGACGGAATTGGTATCAGTCCGGCTGTCTTTGACCAAGAAAAACTTGATTTTATTAATTCTCATTATATAAAACAAGCATCAATGCAACAACTTTTGGAATTAGCTCGACCGTATATGGCCGATCTGATTGCCACGACAACTGAAGCTAAAAGTTCCGACTCATTTATCATGAAAGTTTTAGCTCTTGAGCAACCGCGCATTAAAGTTTTATCAGAACTCAAAGAATCAACCGCTTTCTTTTTTAAAGAACGCTTG
>CAYUIC010000027.1:0-7652 GCA_964444675.1 uncultured Gammaproteobacteria bacterium
CAGACCCTTGCGGGAAGTCTTTTTCTTCTGTATAATAAGGAAGATTTATTTTTATGCCCAAACCCCCTCGTTCCACTTCGTCCAAGCACCGCACTGATTGTATCAGAATCCAAGGCGCCCGCGTGCATAATTTGAAAAATATTGACGTCGACATACCCCGCGATAAACTGGTCGTCATTACCGGATTGTCGGGTTCAGGAAAATCGTCGCTGGCTTTTGATACTATTTACGCCGAAGGACAACGCCGTTATGTCGAATCATTATCGGCCTATGCCCGTCAGTTTGTCGGATTGATTGATAAACCGGATGTTGATTTGATTGAAGGTTTGTCGCCGGCTATTTCCATCGACCAGAAATCAACCTCTCACAATCCTCGCTCCACAGTGGGAACCGTTACCGAAATTTATGACTACTTGCGTCTGCTCTTCGCGCGCATCGGTGTTCCGTATTGCCCGAATTGTGACTTGAAAGTAAAACCCTATTCTTTGGATGAAATTATCCATCAGATTCTTGAACAATGCGCCAAAGAAGATATTATTTTATTGGCGCCGATTATTCGCGATAAGAAGGGTGAGCATAAATCGGTTATCGGCAGTATCAAGCGCGCCGGCTTTAGTCGCGTACGTTTTGATAATACAATTTACACCTTGGAAGAGTTCGAAGATTTAAGCGTTGATAAACAGAAGAAACACAATTTGGAAATCGTGGTTGATCGCGTTACGGTCAGTACTGATAAAGAAGACATTGCGCGTTTAACAGAAGGCGTGGAGCGCGCACTGGATTTGGGCGAAGGAATCATGTATGTCTGGCAGAGCGTCAAAGAAAGTTTGAAGGTTTTTTCACGGCTCCTGGCCTGTCCGAATTGCGGTTTAACAATTATGGAACCTGAGCCTCATCATTTTTCTTTTAATTCGCCACACGGCGCGTGTCCGGATTGTTCAGGTTTAGGAACGAAATTGGAAGTTGATCCCGAATTGGTGTTTAACGAAAAATTGACCATTGCTCAAGGCGGCATCAAGCCTTGGGTGCATAATAATGTTAACGGACAGATGTGGCTTTCCAAGCAGCTTGGAGAAGCCGCTCAGGATTATGGCTTTGATTTGAACACGCCATTGGCAGCTTTGAATCAGAAACAGCGCGCATTGATTTTCTATGGCGCCAAGGCGACCGATCGGCATGAGTTTGAAGGAATTATACCTAACCTAATGCGCCGATATGAACAGACGGAATCGGATTATGTACGCAAAGAGATTGAAAGTTTCATGCGCGTATTGGTCTGCCCTTCTTGTAACGGCAAACGTCTTAAACCGGAAAGCCTGGCGGTAAAGATTGCCAACCTTTCTATCCATGAAGTAACGGTAAAATCGATTGAAGAGGCGCGAGATTTTTTTGTAAGTCTTGAAGATACCAAGGGTTTTTCCGCCCGCGATAAGAAAATTTCCGCTCAGATTTTAAAAGAGATTAAATTGCGCCTTAATTTTTTGCTTAATGTCGGCTTGGATTATTTGACGCTGTCCCGCAGCGCCAACTCATTGTCCGGCGGAGAAGCCCAGCGTATTCGACTTGCAACACAAATCGGCTCGGCATTGATGGGTGTTCTTTATATCTTGGACGAACCGTCCATTGGTTTGCACCAAAGAGACAATGATAAACTTATTGATACTTTGAAAGATTTGCGAGATTTGGGGAATACGGTAATTGTTGTCGAACATGATGCTGCGACCATGGAAGCATCCGATTATATTATCGATATAGGGCCGGGCGCCGGTGAACACGGTGGTACCGTAGTTGCTGCGGGAACGCCGGCTGAGATTAAGAAGAATACGAAGTCATTGACCGGACAATATCTGGCAGGCAAAAAATCAATTCCGGTGCCGCAAAACTACAGAGCGGGCAACGGACAATCCATCAAGATAGTTAATGCCTCTGAACACAATTTAAAAAATGTAACAGTTGATTTTCCTTTAGGAAAGCTCATTGCCATTACCGGTGTTTCCGGTTCAGGCAAATCAACTTTGATTACGGATATTCTGGCAACAGCTTTGAATCATAAGTTTTACCGCGCCAAAGAACTGCCGGGTAAGCATGACAGAATCGAAGGTTTGGAAAATCTCGATAAGGTTATTGATATCGATCAGTCCCCGATTGGCCGCACGCCACGTTCAAATCCTGCAACCTACACCGGACTTTTCACGCCGATCAGAGATTTGTTTGCCGGTTTGCCGGAAGCAAAATTGCGCGGCTATCAGCCGGGTCGCTTCTCGTTTAACGTTGTTGGCGGACGCTGTGAAACGTGTTCCGGAGACGGTATCATCAAGATTGAAATGCAGTTTTTGCCTGATGTCTATGTTGAGTGCGATGTCTGCCATGGTCACCGTTACCAGAGAGAAGTATTAGAAGTGCATTATAACGGCAAGAATATTTCTGATGTCTTAGAAATGACAGTTGAAGAAGCTATGGTATTTTTCAAACATATTCCGGCCGTGCATCAAAAACTCGCCACTTTATTTGAAGTCGGACTTGGTTATATTAAATTAGGTCAATCAGCTACAACGCTGTCCGGAGGTGAAGCGCAGCGTATTAAATTGGCAACTGAATTGTCACGTCGTCCAACCGGTCAGACTCTCTATATTCTAGATGAACCCACAACTGGATTACACTTTGAAGATATTCGGCGCTTGCTTACAATCTTGCAACGCTTAGTTGATCGCGGTAATACGGTAATAATCATCGAACACAATCTCGACGTAATTAAATCTGTTGATCACATTATCGATTTAGGCCCGGAGGGCGGCCATAAGGGCGGAGAGATAATTGCGTAGGGAACGCCGAAGGAAGTGGCGAAGAATAAAAAGAGTTATACGGGTAAGTATTTGGCGGAGTTAGTGTAAGTTTTTTATTGCCCTTGACAAATTGTTTATAAGAGGGTATAGATATAAATCTCTACGAACCTTCAAATAATCCAAGGAGGATTACATATGTCCATGATAAATATAGTTGTACTGTTTATTGTTTATTTTTTACTAGGTTGTGTTTGCTATAAAACAAAGGCATTTGGGTTGGTGTATCTTACTGCCCCACTTGTTTCCGACAGGTTAAAACAATCGAACGACCCAATCACAGAAGAGGATCACCGAATTCTTAAGCTCAATCTTCTAACGGTCTGGCCTGTTGGAATAGTTTTTCTTTTCCTGGGATTAATCATTGATCTGGTAGTATCTTTCGGTGAAACCAGGTTAGCAAAAACTTGTTATGCATTTATTATTAGGCCCTATACATGGGCAACAAGATAATTGCTAAAATTATAATTTAAAACGGGGATAATTATCCCGTTTTTTTATTTTGTCTCATCCGTCCTCACTAACTCCGGCGCCGGTCGACTTGTATCCCAAACCGCGAATGTCGATGGATTGCGCCAGCCACCTAAAGTCCCGGGGTTCACAATCATCGTTTCTCCTTTTTGTTCAATCCACGGAATATGCGTATGGCCGTGAAAAATAATATAGGGTTTTTCTTCTAAGAGTTTTGCAATTTTAAAAGGCTCATGACACAGGCCAATTTTTAAACCACTGATATCACTGATAATTCCACTCTCGCCAAGATTTATTATATTATCGGGAATTTCTTCAGGATAAAAACTATCAGCATTTCCAAAAACAAAATAAATCTTCTTGTACGAAGATTCAGAAATAATTGTCAGTGTTTCAAGATTAGTAATATCTCCACACATTAATAAAATATCTGACTTGTCGTGTTTTAAAAAAATATCTAAATAAGATAAGTTATCATGTAAATCAGAAATGATTGCTATTTTCATATCTGTGTTAATCTTCTAATCTGTGTAATCTGTGGTTCAGACAATTACCCCGCCACCCTAAAGACCTCATCAATGGTAGTTTCACCATTCATGGCTTTAAGAATTCCATCATGCATCATCAACATTGAACCTTGTTCAATAGCTAAGTTTTCAATTTCTAATTCTGTGACAGCGGCAGACTGAATTAATTTTTGCATTTCAGGTGTCATGGAAATTGCCTCATAAATACCAACGCGTCCTTTGTAGCCGAGCTTGCCGCACTTTTCGCAGCCCACCGGTTTATAAAAAGTATGCTCAGCCGGAATCTTGATTTTTGGATTTTTCGAAATACGCGCCAGCATTTCATCCACCTTTTGCTTCATAGCCGCATCAAGTTCGGTTTTGACTTTGCAGAACGGACAGAGTTTGCGTACCAAGCGCTGTCCGATCGAGCACTCAATTGAGCTTGAAAGTAACGGCTTATCAACACCAAGTCCGACAAAACGGGAAATCGCGCCAGCCGCAGAATTGGCGTGGATTGTCGACAATACCAAGTGACCCGTTAAAGCGGCTTCAATCGCGACTTTAGCGGTTTCGTCATCACGGATTTCTCCGACCATAATAATGTTCGGATTTTGGCGCATCAAGCTGCGAAGCGCTGCAGCAAAGGTATAGCCTTCCTCAGTATTAACCTGAGTTTGGATAATTCCTTCTAAATTATATTCAATCGGATCCTCGATGGTAATAATTTTAACACTTGGATTATTCAATTTATTGAGCAAGCCGTACAAAGTTGTAGTTTTACCTGAGCCGGTTGGACCGGTCGTCAGGATAACACCCTTGGTCTTCTTAATAGCTTCGTTGATAGTATCCAAAGACACGGAGCTGATACCAAGTTTTTCCATTTCCAAGGTTTTGGCTGACGAGGAAAGTAAACGAATAACCGCCGTTTCTCCGTAGCCGCCGATGATAATAGAAATACGGCAATCAATTTTTCCGCTTGGAGCGTATATTGTAAAACGCCCGTCGTAGGTCGGCTTCTTGATATTAGCGGCAAATCCGGCAGTATTTTTTATTTCCGAAAGCAACGGGATATAGTGTTCGCGGCCGAGCTTGGCGACATCGTGCAGAATACCGTCCACGCGGTAACGAATCGTAACGCCCTCTTCTGTTGGATCAATGTGAACGTCGCCGGCTTCGGCTTGCAGGGCTCCGGCCATGACAATATTAATGATTTCGTTGGTGTGATGTTTTTCAAGCAAGGGGCCGTTGTCTTGGCCGATTGCCTTAGTGACTTCAAGACCCAGGGTCATATCGGCGTCAGTCAATTTAAGTCCGCGTCCGATTGTCTTTGAAACGACAATGTCGTAGAGCTTATCGATATAATCCATCTTGCCGGCCGCCTCATACACTTCTTCCAAAGAAGTAATTCCCTGTAAAACTTTAAGGACGCCGTCTTGTAACATAGTCACCATGCCGTTTTCAATCGCTTGTTCCAAAATTTTAAAAGCCGGTGCATTTGAAGAGGTCAATTCTTTGATGCTTGCATCCATGGTTAGGATTTCATAAATGCCGATTCTGCCTTTATAGCCCAAGTTGTTACAGGCCGGACAGCCAACGGCTTTATAAATTTCCGGAAGTTCTTTGGGTACATCGACATTGGCATGCGGACTGATAACCGCCAAGATTTTTTTAATCTTCTCTTCCTCTTCAGAACTGACTTCTCGCTTCGCTTTGCATTTTGTACAAAGTTTTCTCACGAGACGTTGCCCGACAATGCCGTTTAATGCCGGAGACAACAAATAAGGCTGAATACCCAAATCTAAAAGACGGGGAATAACGCCTGCCGCGTCGTTCGTGTGCAGAGTGGAAAGTACCAAGTGTCCGGTTAATGCCGCGCGCACCGCAATTTCTGCAGTTTCCAAATCGCGGGTTTCTCCGACCATGACAATATCAGGATCTTGGCGCAAAACTGAACGAAGTCCTGAAGAAAAGTTATACCCCTTGCTTTCATCGACTTGGCTTTGGTTAATGCCGGGCAGCTGATATTCAATCGGATCTTCCAAAGTAATAATTTTTGTTCCCGGCTTATTTAAACGATTAAGCATCGCGTATAACGTAGTCGTTTTACCGGAACCGGTTGGACCGGTTACAAGAACCAAGCCGTTTGGTTTATCAACTTCTTCAGCTAAGCGCTCGTATTCATGTTTGATAAGCCCGAGCTCTTCAAAGCTCAAAGAGATTGAACTTGAATGCAATAAACGCATAACCACGCTTTCACCAAAAGCCGTTGGCAAAAACGAGGAACGGACCGCGACTTTTTCATCAGCTGTATTGATATCAAATCGTCCATCCTGAGGTTTGTTTTCAATGTTGATCTTTACTTTGGATAGTATTTTCAAACGAGAGATAATGCGTTTCCATTTATCATTGTTAATGACAGCCGCTTCCTGGAGGACTCCGTCAACGCGCAAGCGGATGACGACGCCTTTTTCCTCAGCTTCAACGTGGATATCCGATGAACCGATTTTCAAAGCCGTGGCGATAAGCAAAACCAGCATGTCGCTCATATTCACCGTATTAATTTTCTCGGCCAAACTTTTATAGTTATCGATTTCTTGTTTGAATTTTTCAAGTTGCTCGGCATTGATTTCAACCGAAGCCGGCGCCGGCTTGATTTTAGGCAAGCTCTTGTAGAGCCAGAGAGCATGCTCCATGCTGTGAGATGAGACGAGATAGATTTCTCCGTTATCGATAAAGAGCTTAGCTTCAAGTTCGGCCAACTTGGCTTGAGCGGCGGGTGATTTCGGATCAAGCGCGGCCAATCTTAAATGTTTTCCGTCAAAATAAAAGCAGACGACGCCGATCTCACGCGCCTCTGATTCTTCAATCATGGCCAAGGCTTCTTGGCTGATTGGAAAGCCCTGGAGGTCGATATACAGCACCCCGGCACTCTGCGCTTTTGTCGCGGTTAAACGCTCAAGATCGCGAAGCTGTATTTCGCGTTGTTTTTTGGCAAATTTTCCTTCAAGCGTGTCTTCATCAAGCGCTTTGCTTTGGCCGCTTGAGGCGATAAGGTCGTTAATGGATTGTATCCCGTCGCTCATAATATAAATTCAAAATAGGCTTGTGTTTGTGCTATTAGTGTACCATGAGAAAAGCTATCCTTCAATTCGCTTTTGCGTTATTTTTATGCTATACTAGCGGTATATTTAGACTTATTGGAGTTTTTCGTTTTTAGCTATGAAGAAGATTTTTAAACTATTATCCAGACACTCAAGTTCTCCCGATACACTCATGTTACAGAACGGCGTCGGGTCCGAACACTCATGGTTCAATCTGGGAGAAGAAGAAGGCCAATTGGCGGTTGATATTTACCAAACCGACGATGCCGTCGTGGTTAAATCAACGATTGCCGGAGCCCGCAGTAAAGACATTGAAATCTCTTTGGTTGATGACATGCTCACCATCCGCGGAACTCGTGAACTTGACGACGAGGTTGCTTCCGATGCCTATCTTTTCCGCGAATGCTATTGGGGAAAATTTTCTCGTTCCATTATTATGCCTATTGAGGTTCGGGGCGATAAAGTCGCCGCCTCTCTGCATAACGGTGTTCTGACCGTGATATTGCCAAAAGTAAAAAAATCAAAACATACCACGATTCGTATCAAAGATAATGCCTAGTATGGAAGTTTCAGCAGTCATTAAAGAAATACAAGACAAGCAGATTGTGCTTGAAACCGAAACCGGTGAAACGCTTATTGTCCCGGCGTCGTTAATTATCAAGCCAGAGCTCGGACAGACCGTGTATGTCAGCTGTTCATTTGAGCCGGGCAAGGCGCCGCGCGAGCTCCTT
>CAYUIC010000027.1:7662-12216 GCA_964444675.1 uncultured Gammaproteobacteria bacterium
TAAGCGGCAATGAAGCATAATAACCTGCACAATTTAGTTCCCAGCTGGCTGCTCATCACGGCGGCTGTTTTTGTATCTCTCATATTCTTGTCGTTAATCGCCGGCGCTTTATTCGCGGAAACCTATAAGGAAAAAATCATGCCGGGAGTTATGGCGGGAACCAAAGATTTAGGCGGCAAGAATCCGGCTGAAGCCCGTGTCTTGATTGAGCAAGAAATTGAGCGGCTCCACAACGGTGTCCCTGTTCATTTTGCGGACCATGTTGCGCAACTGCCTCCGGCCACCCTAAGCTTCAATCCTGATCTTCCGTCCGTTGAAACGATTTCATTCGACGCCGATGAAACTTTGCGCCGCGCTTGGGCTGTGGGACGAAACGGAAATTGGATTTTTAATATTGTTGATCAGTTTCGCGGAGTCTTTGCTAAGCGTTCGATTACCATCGCCCTAAATGCTGATACTGATAATTTAAAAAAAAGTTTAGAAAATGATTTTGCCGCTTACATCCACCCGGCACAAAATGCTTCACTTACATTTAAGGGTGATACACCGAGTATTGTCCCTGAAAATGAAGGACAAAGCCTTAATTTTGAAAAAGTAACACAACAAGTCGTTACACAACTTGGCAAAGGTGATTTGAAAGATGTATTTCTTGAAAGCACAAAAGAATATCCCGAAGTAACTGCCGCTGAAGCTGAACCGTTGCTTTCTCTTATTCCGGATTATATCAATCTGCCAAAGACAGAATTGACTCAAGAAAAAAATACTTGGACTCTGGATGCTGACAATGTCAAAGAGTGGCTCGGTTTTGCAAAAGTGAAAGGTAGAGTAAGTTTGGTATTAGATACCGAAAAGATACAGCAATTCCTGGAAAAGGAAGTAGTTCCAAAAATCAATCGAGAAGCGGAAGATGCGCGCTTGTCAATCGAAGGATCAAAAGTTTCTGTCTGGCAATCGGGACAAGATGGCTTGCAGGTTAATCTGGAGCAAACATCCGAACGTATTGCCCAATGGCCCGCTTCCGCTAAAGCTTCAGCGGGCAAGCCCGAACCAATTGAAATTGTCGTTGATACTGTAGCGAGCGGAGCCACTGATGCGACGGCTGACGAATTAGGTTTGAAAGAAATCATTGGTACGGGAACCTCTAAATTCGCCGGCTCTCCCGCTAATCGTAGACACAATATTAAAACCGGAGCTAATGCGTTACACGGTTTATTGATTAAGCCCGGAGAGGAATTTTCTTTATTAAAAGCGCTGGGAGAGATTGACGGAAGAAACGGATACTTGCAAGAATTGGTTATTAAAGAAGGCAAAACTATTCCTGAGTACGGTGGAGGATTATGCCAGATTGGGACTACGATGTTTCGAGCAACTTTCAATTCCGGGCTGCCCGTGACGCAACGAAAAAATCACTCCTACCGGGTTGTCTACTATGAACCGGCCGGAACCGACGCAACCATCTATGATCCTGCGCCCGATTATCGTTTTCTTAATGACACAGGACATTATATCTTGATTCAGGCGCGCATGGGCACAAACGAGCTTTCGTTTGATTTTTGGGGAACCAAGGACGAACGCAAAGTTGAATTTACAAAACCCGTCATTTACAATATCGTTGCGCCGGCCCCCACCAAGATTATCGAAACAACCGATTTACCCGAAGGAAAAAAGAGATGCACGGAAAGCGCCCATGCCGGTGCCGACGCCTATTTTGATTATAAAGTTACCTATCCGAACGGCGAAGTAAAAGAGAAACGTTTCACGTCTCACTATGTTCCCTGGCAGGCTGTTTGCTTGGTGGGAGCAAAAAAGACAAACGACGCTTCAGTGCCGCCGCCCGCAAGCGGAACAGTTACTCCGACGGTTGCGCCCGCTACGGAATAAGTGTAAGGGCTTGATTAATATGCCAATTAAGGGTATACTTATAGCCTAATTCACTAATTCAAAACATATGTTGAATTATATGATGGAAGACGGTGCAACCGAAGCTGATGAAAAGGTTGAGGGTGCTGAAGAAGAAGTAAAAGAGGCTCATAAGGAAGCCGCTGATGAACACGAAAAGGCTGCTGAATAAATTACAGCGCAACTAAAAACACTCCAATTACTTGGAGTGTTTTTAGTTCTTGCTACAAAAAAAGATCATCTAAAGCGGGTAGGCAAGAAATTTTCATCAGAAAGAATCTAGTCGGAACCGGATTGTTTCTGACGAAGAAATCCCCATGCTTGTCGTGCCTAGCCCGCTTTAAGCGACCTTTTATGTTTAAACTGATTGTAAAATCCCTCTGAAGGGTGATGTGCCAGTCTATCATAGCTATACAAAAAAGTCAAGAGCCCGAGGCTTTGACCATTTTATTTTAGCTAATATTAAGTAAAAAAATTATCTTATCCCCCTGTTTTCCACTTGTTTTACACCAATGACTCAATGATAGAATCAAGTTTTTTGTAGATTGCGCCTATATCCTCCTTGGGGCGTTTTTTTAAATTTTTGCTATAAATAGGGCATTTTTTAAGAAACTCAGCGGCCTTTGCGGCATTTAAGTGATGCGCCCAATCGCCAAAACCGAGCTTTTTAATATAGAGCGCATTGATGACTTGTTCAATTTGACCGCCGACCGGAATGGCAAAATAGGGCTTATTAAGACACAGGCTTTCAGAAACAAGACTCATTCCGGCAGTTCCGATAATAGCGCGGCAGTTTGCCAAATCTTTATACCAGTTGGAATTATGATAATTTTTCATTGTTAAGTTATGATCTTTCTTGGTGCCGGGTCGTCCACTATACACAATGAAATTATATTTTTTTAACTGCTTTAATTCATCGAGAATATAATCAAAATCCGAGTTTTGATAGACTAAAATATACTTACCGTTCTTTGGTTTTAATTTTCTAATTTGCTCTCGAACAATAGGCGGGAAAAGAAAACTACGAGCTTTGGTAACTTTAGTTTTAAAAAATGAAGTGAATAAATAATAATCAGCTCCCCAGACCATTGATTTTGTAACCAGTTTATCAGCCGCAAAGTCGCGACGATATTTTTTCGGTACCGATATTTTAGTATTAGTTAACTGATGTTGATTATCAATTGAGATTAAGGGAAGCTTTTCTAAGTGCGCAACGTTTGCAGAGATAGGTTCAAAATCACTGATGACTAAATCAGCTTTAAAGGCTTTAATTTTTTTTCTAAGTGATGGCCATGCTTTTGTACCGCGCATGAGTGTAATCGCATTGTCATAAATAGTACGCCAGTAGGAAAGTTTGTTATTTTGATAATTCAAACCAAGTCCTGGAATCCGCAATACGGAAAAATCTTTGCCAAGTAAATCTGCTGATTGATTATAACCTAATACCAACAAAGTGTGTTTTTGTTTCTTGAGATGAACTAAAGTTTCATGACTGCGGGCTGCGTGTCCGAAACCTTGCCCGGCAACTCCGTAAATAATTCTAGCCATATAATTAATGATAATGAATAGCGTCAGCCTCGTGCGCACCATGTTTTTCCGGCCAACGAGTAATGCAATAGGCTGCTAAAAAAGTGGCAATTGGAACAGAAAGAATCAAGGTGCTGGATCCTACTAAAGTCCTAACAATCTCCTCGGCAATAAACTCACTATTGATAACCGTCCATAGTGGCATGGTTTTATTGATAGTAAATAGTAGAAAAATTGGTAAGCTGGCGCCCGCATAAGCCAAAACCAACGTGTTAATTAAAGAAGCTATATGCTCACGACCAACACGTAAGCCACGTTTATATAGTTCCATTCGGGAAAGATTTTTATTTGCCAGCCGTAATTCAGCGACAACAGCAGTTTGAGCTGTTGTTATATCGTCTAGAACTCCAAGTGTACCAATAATAATACCGCCGAATAGCAGACCTTGTAAATTAATTGATTTACTGGCTGAAATTAGGAAGTATGCATCTTCAGTGCCTAGCCCGAATAATTCCGCAAAGCGGACCGCAAACCCGGCAATCAGAACTGATAAACATAGAGTGATTAAAGTGCTCAATAATGAAATGGAAGTACGGCGGTTAAAGCCGTGTGCTAGATAAATTGCAACTGTAATAATCACGGTTGACCCAATTAAAATAGTGGAAAATAAATTAGCACCGCTTAAAATTTGCGGAACAATATAGAACGTGAGAATAAGAATGCTAAAAATCAGTCCAAACAACGAACTGACACCGCGTCTGCGACCGAGCCAAATTGCGAGAAGAATAAATCCGCCGACTAACCAATATAATTGTGGAAGCCGGTAGTGATCTGTGATTTGATAAATAGGATCATTATTAAAATCAAACATTTTTACTACGATTACGGTGTCACCTAATTCAAGTTCTTGCCCAGGTGCTTGTGTGGGAAAATAAGTTGTCGTAGTTTCAATTTCTTTGCCTTTTTCAGATCCGTTTAACAGTCGTACTTTTAATTTTTGAAAAAATTGTTGGTTAGTTTCTTCATCAAGACTGCCATGCTCATATACTTCAATAACCTCAGCTTTATAAAATTCATCGGGCATTGGCGTTGCAAGTGCGGGGTCATTCATTGCGCCAATACCTTGAG
>CAYUIC010000027.1:12226-12617 GCA_964444675.1 uncultured Gammaproteobacteria bacterium
TACAAATGCGCTCATCGCCATTAAGCCTATAAAAAAGATTATGAATAATAACAATTTTTTCATAATCTTAGTATAACATAATGGCGTTAGATTTATTCGAGAAGGAGTTTAAGTCCGTACATAATACTAATACCGATACACAGGAATATGAGGTGAAATAAGGAGTGCCCTAGACGTGTTTCTTTCTTTAGTTCGGGCATTAGATCTGCTACTGCAATATAAATAAAAGCTCCAGCGGTTACCGGAACGAGCAACTCCCCTAGTTGTTCGGCACGACTTCCAAAGGCAAGTACCGTCAACGCGCCCAAAATTGCCGCAGCCGCGCTTATAAAGTTTAAAAATAAAGCTTTGGTCTTGGTGTAGCCTGAATGTATAAGAACTCCGAAATCGG
>CAYUIC010000028.1:0-7146 GCA_964444675.1 uncultured Gammaproteobacteria bacterium
TACCGGCCATGGCCTTCTCCGTGTCACCGGCCCATGCCGCCAGCGGTAACTTGAACCTTTGGGGCGAAAACTACAACGAAAGCAACTTTGCAGACGACACCGGTCTTGGTGCACGAGATCCGCGCGCGATTGTCGCGAGCGTAATCCGCATCATCCTTGGTTTCCTCGGTATCGTTGCCGTTATCATTATCTTGTTGGGTGGTTTCAAATGGATGACCGCCGGCGGTAATGAAGACAAAGTCGCTGAAGCCCGTAAGTTGATTGTTTCCGGTATTATCGGTTTAGTCATTATTATGGCAGCCTTTGGTATCGCACAATTCGTTATTAATAGTTTGATGAAAGCAACCAACAACGGTTAGTTTCTTTCACGGGTCTGAAGTCTCGGGCCCGCTTCTTTGGCGCCAAGCCGTGTTTAGCGACAGAGAAGCGTATGAAAACACATTTTTCAAAAATATTTTGCCTCTCAATAATTGGTTTGTTTAGTTTTTTATTTTCCGCCCATTTTACCCTGGCAGCGCCTTGTGAGGGTCCTTGTCAGACAATTTGCCCCCGAGGGGGCTCTGGAGTAGGTGAGTGTGACGCTGGCTTACAATGCTGTAAGGCACCAGCGAAAGAATCCGGAGACGAACAAGTGGCGGGTGAAACGGGTTACGGCTTAAGCGAGGCGGCACCGACGGTCCTTAAGAAAAACGTTGACTTACCTGCTATCCTCGGCACCATTCTAGGGTCAGTGCTTGGCTTTACTGCGACAATCTTTTTTATCTTAGTTATTGTGGCCGGTTTGATGTGGATGACTTCAGCTGGCAATGAAGAACGCGTTAAGCGCGCCAAGCAGATTTTGATTGCGGCGGTTATTGGTTTGATTATTGTCATGTCTGCTTACGCGATTACAAGTTTCATTGGCAGCAACCTGGCAAAATAATATGAAACGCTTTGCATCACTGTTTATAGCTTTGATAATTTGTACGGCGCTCCCGACCCTTGCCTATGCAGTAGAACTTGGCGGTCTTAGCACAACGGCTGATAAAGCGGGCATTAAGAGCAGTCCCGCCTCACCCCAAGAGGTTGTGGGAAGGGTTTTGCAACAAGGAATCTCGTTGGTTGGTATTATATTTTTCGCATTGATTTTATGGGCAGGCTTTCTCTGGATGACATCGGCGGGTAATGAACAGCGGGTTGATGAAGCAAAACAAATTTTATTGGCCGCGGTTATTGGCTTGATTATAGTTGCTGCCGCGTATGCCATTACGAAATTTGTCGGTTCTACTCTACTAACAGACAATAGCAGCATATGAAAACACTATTTAATATAAAAAAAATCGGCATTGCATTATATATCCTGGGTATACTTTTTATCCCGGTCTTGCCCGCCTTAGCTCAAGCGGACCCTCCGCCAACTACGATCAAGGATGGTTTTGGCTTTGATTCGGTGGCCAATGTGGCGACTAATGCCGGCTATAGTCCGAGTAATGACTTGACAGTCGATGAGCGGATTAGTTCATTGGTGGCGACCTTCCTGTCCTTGCTTGGAGTTATTTTTATGGTTCTTATGATTTATGGAGGATATAATTGGATGACGGCTGCGGGCGATGAAGCAAAAATTGATAAAGCAAAAGACACTATTCGCGCGGCAATTATCGGGCTGATTATTGTCATCGCAGCCTATGGTATCAGCGTATTTGTAATTAGTAGGATTTGGGGAGCTGGCTCGGCGATCCCGGCACAAAATAACCAACCCTGATATGAAATTATATAAATGGTTAATCACCCTTAGTTTGGCCACGGCACTTATCGCTCCTACGGTTTGGTCCCAGGGCGCAAACAACGCTGTTGTTCAACAGCAATCTCCTTTGCTGGATAGACTAAAAAACGTTGGTACTGATGCCGGCTATGTCGACAACGGGGAAAGCGGGATGTTACTTATTGTTGGTTATGTTATTAACGGGTTGCTCGGATTACTCGGTGCGATTTTTATTATCCTGATACTTTTGGCTGGCTATAATTGGATGACTGCAAACGGTGATGAGGCAAAAATTGATAAAGCAAAAGACACAATTCGTGCTTCGATTATCGGTTTGATTATTATCGTCGGAGCCTTTGCTATTTGGAAATTTGTGGCGGGCTATCTTATTACCGGAGGCGGCTCGGCTCCGAGCGGCCCAAACTCACCACCAGGCTAATCATATGAAAAAGATAATTCTTTCATTATTCTCATTTCTGATTATAGGTTTTTCGTCCGTGCTTAGTGTTGAAGCGGCCGGTTTGTTACAGCAAAATGTGGCCGGAGAGATTACTAACAATACCGGTGTCGTACAAACTCAAGCAGGTTATGCTGATAATGTTACTATTGGCACGGTGGTGGGGACAATCATCAAGGCTTTCTTGGGTTTACTTGGAATCATTTTTGTAATTTTAATGATTGTGGCTGGCTTTAACTGGATGACTGCCGGAGGCGATGAGGCAAAAATTGAAAAAGCCACTTCTACAATTCGCTCTGCGGTTATCGGTTTGATAATTGTTGTTGCGGCTTATGCCATTACGTACTTTGTCTTTGCTAACTTGCCCGGCTCCGGTGGCGGCTCACCCCCTGGATAATTTTTTAGAAATTAAAAAAGAAAAAGACCTGCAACGTTGTGCAAGTCTTTTTTCTTTAAAGAACTTTGGATTAATACTGTCCCCAGCTTCCGGTCCCGCCATATTTGGACCAATAGCATGGTATGCCTTTGTAGCTGCCGAGAAAACCTGTAACTTCAAATTCAAGTTCAACCGGTAAGATGTTGGCGTTATGAGATTTAAGTACAATTTTATATTTTCCCGGAAGTAAATAGGTTTTAGCTCGGAATTTGTTCCCGGGCTCGTTTTTTTCCAGTGTAAGATCAAGCACCTTGTATCCAGTGCTTATCTCATATATATCCGCATCCAGCTCATAATATGGATCCGGGTTATCTACTATACCCAGAAACAAATTACGTTCACCAAATGTTTTAATCAGTGGAAGCGTGTCAAAAGTTGAAACCTTGGTGTTGATCATTTCTTCCGCTGATTGGTTATTGTTTTTTACCTGGTTAACATTGTTATATACAACATCAACCAAGGCTGTTTGCATATACCACATCATACTAGCATCATCATCCCAGTTTCCGGCATAATTTTTGCCGGCTTTCCAATCCTGGGGACTTTCGTATAATCTCTCAGATGAACCACTGCAGGCGGTAAAAAGCTGCGCTACAAATATAACTGTTAATGCTAAAAAAAAGATTTTTATCTGTTTCATTGGAATGCTCTCCCTTTTTAATTTACTTTCTATATTCTATATTATTAGGATTATATCATATTAAGCCATTTTTGTCAATAATAGGCAATTTTGCCCAATATTGACGAAAAAACAGCCCTATAGTACTATGAAGATACTGAAGCTAGTACATTGATACTAGCTTATTTTATTGGAAAATATAGCCTATGAGTGAAATAACAAACGCTATTAAGCAGATTTGTGAGGAAAAGGGCCTTTCGTACGAGGCCGTTATCACCACGATCGAATCTGCCTTGGCCGCCGCATACCGCAAGGACTACGGCGAAAAAAATCAAAATATAAAGGTTGAGTACGATCCGGAAACCAACGCCACTAAAGTCTTTGACATAAAGACCGTAGTTGAAGATGTTCCGGAAGAAGAATTGGCCGCTATGCAAGCCGAACTGGAAGGCGGCGAGCCGGTTGTTTCTGAGCCAAGCGCCGACGGTGAGGAGAAAAAACGTTTTAATCCTAAAACAGAAATTCAAATCTCTGATGCCAAAAAAATTAAAAAGTCATATAAACTTGATGATGAAGTGCGCACTGAACTGGAAACTCACGAAGCGTACGGACGTATGGCCGCGCAAACCGCCAAGCAAGTTATTATTCAGCGTTTGCGTGAAGCTGAACGAGATATGATTTATGGAGAGTTCAAGGATAAACAGAATGAAGTTATTACCGGTTTTGTGCAACGTCGTGAAGGACGCTTGGTCTTGGTTGATCTTGGTAAAGCCACCGGCATTATCCCGCCGGACGAACAAGTGCGTTCTGAGCGCTATCTGCCGGGTGAACGCATGAAGTTTTATGTTAAAGAAGTTAACCTAACACCCAAGGGACCGGAAATTGTTTTGTCCCGCACCTCCGATGAAATTTTGAAAAAAGTGTTTTATTTGGAAATCCCTGAAATCTCAAACGGTTTGGTTGAAATTAAATCAGTTGCGCGCGAAGCCGGTAATCGTTCGAAGGTCGCTGTCTTTGCCGAGAACGACAATATCGATCCGATCGGATCCTGCGTCGGTCAACGCGGCGCTCGCATCCAAACTATTATCAGAGAATTGGGCGGAGAAAAAATTGACATCATTGAATTTTCTGAAGACCCTGAAACATTTATTGCCAACGCCTTGGCTCCGGCAAAAGTTGAACAGGTAAAATTGGTCGCCGAGCAACATCAAGCATATATTACCGTTAAAGATGATCAACTTTCTTTGGCGATTGGCAAAGATGGACAAAATGTCCGTTTGGCTGCTCACCTGACGGGCTGGAATATTGATATTGCCGGTGATGGATCTGGCCCAGCCAAAGACACCACTGAAGAAATTAAATCCGAAGAAACTTCTGATGAACCAACTGAGTCAGCGGAAGTAACTGAGGAAACTAATGAAAACAACTAATTATTAATAATTGTATGAATCTCTCGTTATACATCATTTTTGGCAGCGCCGCTTTGGCGATTGTCTACGGATTATTTTATATCCAATCTATTCTAAGAATGCATGAAGGCAATGAACGCATGCGTCAGATTGCCGCGGCCATTCAAGAAGGCGCTAAAGCCTATTTGAATCGTCAGTACCGTACTGTCGCCATGGTGGCCGTTGTATTGTTCCTGATTCTCGGCTTTATTCCGGCTTTGGGCTGGATGACTGCGCTAGCTTTCTTGGTCGGCGCGATACTGTCTGCGGTAGCAGGCTATATTGGTATGAATATTTCTGTGCGCGCTAACGTTCGTACAGCTGAGGCGGCTCGACACGGCATTGCCAAAGCGTTGGACGTGGCCGCTCGCGGCGGCAGCGTTACCGGTATGTTGGTTGTTGGTTTGGCCTTGCTCGGTACGGCAGGATTTTATCTTTTGACTCGCGACCTGCACGCTTTGATCGGACTTGGTTTTGGCGGATCATTAATTTCAGTTTTTGCTCGTTTGGGCGGCGGTATCTTTACCAAGGCTGCTGACGTCGGCGCCGACCTTGTCGGTAAAGTTGAAGCCGGCATTCCGGAAGATGATCCTCGCAACCCGGCAGTTATCGCTGACAACGTCGGCGACAACGTTGGTGATTGCGCGGGCATGGCTGCTGACTTGTTTGAGACCTATGTTGTTACTTCCATCGCCGCTATCATTCTGGGACATCTTATTTTCCCGGGTTTTGAAAACGCGATTATTTATCCGTTAGTTTTGGGCGGCGCTTCAATCGTCACATCAATCATCGGAACCTTCTTTATCAAATTAGGTAAAAGCAAAAATATCATGGCGGCTTTGTACAAAGGCCTGATCAGCGCCGGAGTTTTGGCGGCAATCGCTTTTTATCCGATTACCAACTGGCTCATGATGAACAACGGAAAATTCACCACCGTTAATCTGTATCTTGCAACCTTGATCGGCTTGGTGGTTACCGCAGCCATGGTAATCATTACCGAATACTACACTTCAACACAATATAAGCCGGTGAAAGAAATTGCTGAAGCTTCAACAACAGGACATGGCACCAACATTATTACCGGTTTGGCCGTATCCATGAAATCGACCGTCCTTCCGATTTTAGTAATTGTGCTTGCAACCTTGGGAGCATTTTATTTTGCCGGCATTTATGGTATCGCGTTGGCGGCCGTCGCCATGTTATCAATGGCCGGTATCATCGTAACCATTGATGCGTATGGTCCGATTACGGACAATGCCGGAGGTATTGCGGAAATGGCCGAGATGGAAGCGGGCGTACGCGCAGTGACTGATCCGCTTGATGCGGTCGGCAACACTACTAAAGCCGTTACCAAAGGTTATGCTATTGGTTCTGCAGCGTTAGCTGCACTCGTATTGTTTGCAGACTTTACGCACAGTGCCGGTTCTTCATTTACATTCCAAATTAGTAATCCATATGTCTTGGCCGGTTTATTTATCGGCGGCATGTTGCCATACTGGTTTGCAGCCTTGTCGATGCAAGCGGTCAGCCGTGCTGCTGGCAGCGTTGTTGAAGATGTGCGCGCTCAGTTTAAAGAAAAACCGGGCATCATGTCCGGCACTGAAAAACCTGATTACGGACGCACCGTTGATATTGTCACTAAAGCGGCTATCAGCCGCATGATTACTCCGGCTTTGATTCCGGTCTTAGCTCCGATTATCGTGGGCTTTGGTTTGGGCGTTGAAGCTTTGGGAGGATTATTGATTGGTTCAATCATTACAGGTATCTTCGTGGCCATTTCCATGACTTCCGGAGGCGGCGCCTGGGATAATGCCAAGAAGCATATTGAAAACGGTTTCCACGGCGGCAAAGGATCTGACGCTCATAAAGCGGCGGTTACCGGCGACACCGTAGGCGATCCATATAAGGATACTGCCGGTCCGGCGATTAACCCAATGATTAAGATTGTAAATATTATCGCGCTGTTGATTGTCGCGTTATTGATTTAATTACATGACTGTTACACGAAACGACATTGCTGCTTCACGCGTAGAACTTATCGTCACGGTCAGTGCCGATGAGATGCGTAGTTTTGCGGAAAAAGCGGCGGCGCGATTGTCAGAACAAACTACGATTGAAGGTTTTAGACCGGGTAAAGCTCCTTTTGAGATGGTAAAAAAGAAAGTCGGTGACATGGCGATTCTTGATGAAGCGTCCCGTATTGCCGTGTCTAAAACTATTGACCAGGCTTTGAAAGAAAAAGTGAGCGAAGATTGGGTCGGCCAACCTGAAATCACCATTATTAAGATTGCTCCGGATAATGACTTTGAGTATAAAATTATGTTGACGCTTTTGCCGTCGACCACGCTCGGCGAATATAAAGAGTTCGGATTTAAGAAGGAGCTTGCAGAAGTAAGCGATGAAGAAATAACCAAGGTTATTGATCACTTGCGTGAAACCAGAGTT
>CAYUIC010000028.1:7156-10692 GCA_964444675.1 uncultured Gammaproteobacteria bacterium
GAGACTGTTGCCGAACGCGAGTCAGCGGACAACGACAAAATGATTTTGGATATCAACATGTCGCTTGATAATGTGCCGCTTGAGAACGGACAGGGCAAAGACCTTGCGTTGGTTTTGGGCAAAGAGTATGTCGTGCCGGGTTTTGACGAGAAGGTGAAGGGCATGAAGAAAGATGATGAACGCAATTTTGAGTTAATGTATCCTGTCGACTATCACCAGAAGCAGCTTGCCGGAAAAAAAGTTTCTTTCAGAGTTAAAGCCAAAGAAGTGTTCGCGCGGACTTTACCGGAACTTGATGAAGGTTTTGCTTTGGGCTTTGGCTTAAAGAGCGTTGATGAGTTAAAGAAAAATATAAAACAGTCGCTTGAGCATGAAAAAAAGCATGAGGCAGATTTCAAGCTTGAGGGTCGTATTTTGGAAAAAATTGTATCCAATGCGCAGTTCGGAGAGATTCCCGATATGCTTGTTTCAAACGAGGTAAGCACGATGTTGGCCGAGCTTGAACAGAATGTGCAGAATTCCGGCGGCGTATTTGCCGACTATCTTTCGAGCATCAACAAAACTTCAGAGCAGTTGGGCGAAGAATTCAAGCCACAGGCCTTGCAGCGCGTAAAAACCAGTCTGGTTCTGCGCGCGATAGTCGCTGCGGAAAAGATTTCCGTTGATGACGAGGAAATCAAAAAAGAAATCGAAGCCCTAAAGAAAAGATATGGGCATGATCCAAAGGCGATTGAAACCATCGAGTCAGCCGCGTATCGCCGCCATATCGAATCCATGCTTTTAAATCGCGCAGCTATCACCAAGTTGATAAGCTGGAACTCCTAAATGTATGAGCGTTCTTGCCCTGAACAAACGGGCAGCTTACGATTACGAATTTCTTGATAAGTACAGCGCCGGCATTGTCTTAAGCGGCCAAGAAACCAAAGCTGCCAAGAGCGGCCAAGCCAATCTTAAAGGGGCTTTCGTTGTGTTTCGCGGTCGAGGCGGTTTGCGACCAGAAGCCTACCTAATTAACGCGTATATCGGCCAATACCGCTATGCCGCCAAGAAAGATGCCTATGACCCGGAACGGCCCCGCAAGCTCTTGCTAAAACGGCGAGAAATAGCTTATTTAACAGGAAAACAGCAGGAAAAAGGCTTGACATTAGTCCCAACCCGACTGTATACTGACAGAAGTCTTGTGAAATTAGAATTCGCTGTAGCTCGCGGAAAAAAGCGCTATGACAAGCGTCAAAGCATTAAAGAACGAGAGCTTAAACGGAGTCTGAACGCAGTGCGCAAAAGCGGTTCTCGCAAGATCAGTTCTTAAGAAGAAAATCCTCGGGGATGCCAGGATTTGATAATAATATTTGTTTCCAGTGTTCAGGTCGTGCTGATTGACACGCTAAACCGATCACAACAACAGTTGAAAATACTGTAAACGCTAAGCCAGCCTTCTCATGGAAGGTTCCAAGCTTAGTGGCCGTTGCCGCCTAAGGGCCGCAACCATCCGCCCATCGCAGTCTGCGCGATGGAACCCGGGTGTCATACTGCAGACTCGGACGCCGGCTTTGTTTGAGGTCAGCGTTTTAAACAATTCAGACTAGCTTGCGCTTTTTTTGTTTAGTCTTGAGAGCGCGAGCGAATACTGAGACTAAGCTAGATCTGTACAAACACTGTTAGCTGATTATTAGACAGGGGTTCGACTCCCCTCATCTCCACCAGGATAATCTCCTGCTACTTGTTTGCCGAAGTGGCGGAATTGGTAGACGCGGCGGACTTAAAATCCGCTTGTAGTAAAATGCAGTGAGGGTTCGATTCCCTCCTTCGGCACATTCGCGGGTATCGTATAATGGCTATTACATTACCTTGCCATGGTAGAGATACGGGTTCGATTCCCGTTACCCGCTCCACATTTAAATTAATTTTTTTCCATGCGTCGAACGCATCGCAAACCAAAACATCAAGAGCCGTCAAAGTCTTTTCGCATTAATCGGGCGATTCATGCCCCGGTTGTCATGTTGATTGACGATGAAGGTAACTTCCGCGGCGAAATGCCGGTGGAAGAAGCGTTGGCTTTGGCTGAAGAAGCTGAATCCGATTTGATTGAGGTGAATCCGACAGCGCAGCCTCCGATCGTACGCATTGCAGATTACGGACAATTTAAATATGAACGCGACAAGAAAGTTCAGAAACAGCGCGCGCATTTGAAAAAATCTGAAATTAAGGGTTTGCGCTTGTCTATTCGCATCGGCGATCACGATTTTGCCGTGCGCAAAGAACAGGCCAAGAAGTTTTTATCCAAAGGGGACAAATTGCGCTTGGAACTCCAGCTGCGTGGCCGTGAACGACAGCACCCTGAGTTGGCGCGTCAGATGGTTGATAAATTCATTTCCGCTCTTAAAGAAGATCCCGAGCTGTCGATTATTGTTGAGGAAGGCTTGACATCCCAGGGTGGAAAGTTTACTATGGTAGTTACTAATAAAAAACCTTAGTTTTTATCTAATATAATTGAAATTCTGAGTTATGCCCAAGATCAAAACACACCAAGCTACGGTCAAGAGATTTACCAAAACTAAGACCAATAAGCTGCGCCGCCGCAAGGCCGGACAGGGCCATTTTAATTCCCGCGAATCGGGTAATACGGTCCGCAACAAACGCCGTGATATTTCCGCGCACAAAGCCGATGCCAAGAATATCGCAAGTTTCATGCCCTATAATTAATCCTATACTCCCGATATGCCTAGAGTTAAACGAGGTACAACCCATGTAAAAAAGCGCCGCAAGCTTTTGGCTAAAACCAAAGGTTATAAATGGGGCCGCAAAAAATTGATTAAAGTTGCGAAAACAGCGGTTTTGAAAGCTGGCGTACACGCCTATACAGATCGCCGTCGCAAGAAGCGCACCAATCGCGCGTTGTGGCAGATTAAGATCAGCGCTTTTGTAAAGGAACACGATTTGTCTTATTCAAAATTCATCGGATTGCTGAAAAAAGCCAATGTAGAAGTTGATCGTAAGATTTTGGCTGATTTGGCTGTTAATCATCCGGCCGCCTTTGAAAGCATTTTGAAGAAGGTGAGCAAATAAGTATGAATTCATTTATTATCCAAATTGGAATTATTGCCGTTGCCGTATTATTGATTACTGTTATTCTTTTGCAGAATCGCGGAACCGGACTTTCGGGAATCTTCGGCGGTTCAAGCGCTGTATTCCAGACCAAACGCGGCGTGGAAAAAATTCTTTTTATCACGACAATTGTCCTGGCAATCCTTTTCTTCGGCTTGTCGGTCGCTCGTTTGTTTGTTCAATAAACTTTGTTTTTAAAGACCATGCATATGAACAAAGCAACCTTGATTGAAAAAATCTCCGCCGCCATCGGCGTGAATCGCAAGA
Organism: uncultured Gammaproteobacteria bacterium; assembly: GCA_964444675.1. Classification (GTDB taxonomy): domain Bacteria; phylum Patescibacteriota; class Patescibacteriia; order Patescibacteriales; family Patescibacteriaceae; genus Patescibacterium. Next base: position 10,529 of record CAYUIC010000028.1, read on the forward strand.
ACGTTGAAGACGTTATTGATAAGATGGTTGATTTGATTATCAGCGAATTGAAAAGCGGAGGCAAGGTCAGTCTGGTGGGTTTTGGGACTTTTGAATCACGTACCCGACATACGCGCGGCGGAGTGAATCCACAAAAGCCCAATGAACGAATTCAGATTCCGGAG
>CAYUIC010000028.1:10702-11778 GCA_964444675.1 uncultured Gammaproteobacteria bacterium
TAAAACTGGTAAAACTCTCGAAGGCGCGTTAAAAGGAAAATAGATTACATAGCAGAAAAGGAGCCTTAGGTGGCTCCTTTTTTGATCTCTGAATTTATTTCAGCAGTTTTGCTAATTCGCTTTTGATAGTTGTTTCAATGAGGTTTTGATATGAAACAATGCTTTCAGAAATATGTGTGCTATATACTTGCACGTAGTTATCCTTTACTACTAAGCCGCCGGCCATCGTTCCTTTGATCGGGAAGCCAAATATACTGAAGGAAATCGAAATAGTGAATATTCCCTGAGCACCGTCCCATTTCTCCTCAAAGTTAGTGATTTTACTGGCGTGTTGGGTTTTAAGTGTTTCCAATAATCTTTTTGCTCGTTCAAGAGCTTCTTGTGAGCTGAGTTTATGATATGAAGCAGTGTTAATCTGGTTCAATGTTTTTTCTCCGCGTTTGTTTTTAAAAGAAAGTTTAAACAATATATCATAAAAATCGTCATAAGTCAATAATAGAAAGTATATTATAAAAACAAAGACCCTTCCGTTAGGAAGGGCTTGTTTGTTAATTAACTAATTGTGAGGGAGGGCTCGGGGCAAATAATATTACCAACTTGGCAATTTCGAAATTGGATAGGTTCCATAAGTCTGAGGCTATTAACAATTCTTTAGATTCATCAATGTCATTGATGGTCATGCGTTGTAAATCATTTATATACAACGGACCTTCACATAAGCCCTCCATATCTAAACTGGGATACCATTCAAGTAGCGTGGCGCCAATCTCATTTGTCTCATGGTCGAGTACATAAATGAGTAAGCGCTTGATAATGATTTGTGAATAAGGCTCAGCCGGATTGATCATCTCAAGAATATCAAGAATATCGCATTTATCCGGCTCCACAAAAAAGAACGCAATATCAATAAGACTTTGATTTGACTTGCATATAATCACGAGCGCCCCCTTTCTTTTTTAAGAACAAATCGTATTAATTTAATTGTAACGTATTTTCAGTAAACGTTCTACTACTCGATAGATGTGCATCCAGCAGGGATCGAACCTGCGACCATTCGCTTAAGAGGCGACTGCTCT
>CAYUIC010000029.1:0-11156 GCA_964444675.1 uncultured Gammaproteobacteria bacterium
AGAGCGTTCCGTTCACATCGGAAAGGTCGCTGGTCCGAATCCAGCAACGACCACATGAATACAAATCCATCAATTTTCAAAGCCTATGACCTTCGTGGAATCTATAATACGGATTTCGACGATAATTTTGCCTACAAGCTCGGTTTAGCTTATTGTCAGATGCGCCGCGAAGAGATGGGCAAGGACAAATTTACAGTGGTTGTCGGACGTGATATGCGTCTTTCAAGCCCGGCGTTACATGAAGAATTAATCAAAGGTTTGGCTGATGGCGGAGCCGATGTTATTGATATTGGCTTGGTCGCTACACCGACGTTTTATTTTGCCGTCGCGCATTACAAATACGACGGTGGCATAATGATTAGCGCTTCTCATAACCCAAAAGAATGGAACGGGTTTAAAATGGTCCGCCAAATGGCTTCCCCGATTGCGGAAAGTTCCGGCATTCAAGATTTGAAGCAATTGATTATTGAAGAAGGAGTGACTCCTCATCACACTCAGGGTACAGTGATACAAAAAGAACAGGTCATTTCAGATCAGGTTGAGTTTGATCGTACTTTTGTAGACGTAGCAAAAATTAAACCTTTAAAAATAGTTTTTGACAGCGCCAATGCAATGGGCGCCCTCTATTTTGAAGCATTGTTTAATACTTTGCCGCAAATTAGTTTGGAAAAAATGAATTGGGGATTAGACGGCACTTTTCCGGCTCATGAAGCTGATCCGTTTAAAAAAGAAAACATTAAAAAGTTATGTGAACGCGTTATAGAGATACAGGCTGATCTTGGCATAGCAACCGACGGAGACTCTGACCGTATATTTTTTGTAGATAATGAAGGCCGACCGGTTGAGCCCGGAATTATGCGAGCAATGTTATGTAAAATATTTTTACATGAAAAACCCGGAGCCACAATTGCGTATGATGTACGTCCGGGTCGCATTAGCTACGATACGATTATTGCCAATGGCGGAACGCCGCTCGTGACTCGAGTGGGGCATTCCCTGATCAAGGAAGCCGTCATCGACGCCGGCGCGTATTTTGCCGGAGAATCATCGGGGCATTTTATGCTCAATATCGATCGAGAAGGTTGTTATGAAGTGCCGGGTATTGTCGCTTTAAAAATATTGGTTGAACTGTCGCAATCCGGCATGACATTTTCACAGTATCTTGCTCCATTTAAAAAATATGTCTCAAGCGAGGAGACAAGTTTTAGAGTAGGCAATCCGCAAGAGAAGATTGCTTTAATAAAAGAGAAATATACCGATGGAAAAATAAATGAATTAGACGGCTTATCCGTAGAGTATCCCGACTATTGGTTTAATGTTCGCGCTTCAAATACTGAACCCTTACTTCGTTTAAATCTTGAGGCAAAAAATAGAGAAATTATGGAAGCGAAAAGAGATGAAATAATCGAGCTTCTTACTAATTGACAAGAGAATTGAAAGACGTTAAGGTGGAAAAATAGTTGTTATTTGAAAATTTAATCAAGGACCATGAAAGACCATAAAAGTATTTATGTGACACCCTCTAATGGTCTAACCCTCATACGGTTGCTCATTATAGGTTATATTTTTTTCTACTGCGACGGTTTATGGGCACTCATGTTTGTGCTCTGTGCTATCGGCATGCTATCTGACTATTATGACGGTTGGCTCGCTCGTCGCTATCATTGGAAATCCGCCATTGGTGCGATTATGGATCCGATTGCTGATAAGTTATTGGTAGTTGTGATTCTCTATCATATCAATCAAGATGTTGCTTTGGTTGTAACGATACTGGAACTTATCGGCGCATATTACTCAGCACGAGCGCGCGGCGGAACAGGACATTTGATTGCCAACGGCAGTAAAGAAATCGCTTTTTTGCAAATGGCTACTGTTTTGGTATTTATTCTTATCAGGATAGATATTTCTTGGATCATGTATCTTCAAATGATTATTTTCCATTCCGGATACAATCTTTGGATATATTCTTCAGTATTCCAGTCAGTAGAATGGTTGCAGCGTAATGAAGAGCACTTATATTTTATGCTCTACACTCTATCTTTGGTCCGAATTTTTATGTATAGGTCCATTTATAAAACTAAAAAATAGTAAAAACCTAAATCAAAAAGCTGCCCCTACAGGCAGCTTTTGAATTTATTTTTTAAACAGGTTTAGAATTTCTTTTATGTCTTCGTAATCCTCGAGGGAAATCCCGAGCTTTTCCCGATTGGAATATATCCTCTGCGTTTCTTGTTGCAAAAGATATCCAGAAATACCATCGCCATCGCGAATATTATCTATATGCTTATAGACAATGTCCATAATCAAATCTTGGTTTTTTGAATCGAGATTACGATATCTCGTATCGGTACGCGCAAGCTTTGAAAGTTCCCTTTCAACCTCGACACGTGGTCTATTTTTAGCTTTATCGGCAAATTCTTTGATATCCATATGGTTTATATAGCTTTATATTGACAGTATAACATGGCCGTGATAAAAAGAAACATCGCAGTTTTGCGATAAAGAACATTAATAAAGAAAGGAACAGTCCATGAAACAAAATGGAACAGTCCAAGAAAATGTATCAAAAGATGCAACAATACCGCAAACAATTGAAATTTCAAGCACCTCAGCGCAAGCTATTTTGAAGGACCTGTCATTTGATGAAGCAGAATCACTATTTATAGAACATCAACAGCGCTCGTTTTGTGATTATTTGATTAAGGCTTGGTTGGATAAGCAAATAAGTAATAATAAAATATTTCTCAATGATGTATTAAATTATATTCCTAGGAGCAGCACTAACTCTGCTGAAGCAATAAAAAGCGCTGCCAAGGTGCTTAGAAATGCAAAGTCTGCCTATGACTCCAATTACCGAAAGAAAGTGTATTCATTGCATCCTTTGGTTATTCCAGGCATCTCACTTAAGAGCGTTATTGAGAAATGTGAGAAGGAATTAAATTGTATAATTAATTCTCCGGGATTAAATGCTGACAATATTGCAGGGTATTTAGAGTGGAATCTTAGACCGTTGAATGAGGAGTATGAAATAGTGATAAAAGGCGCTCAAGAAGCTGATGATTATATGGAAGTACCAAAAGATTTTAGAAATCATAAAACTCATGGCATTACGCTAAAGGAATATTTAATTTATGCTCTGAAGTATGCAAGAGAACATAAAAAAGAAAAAAAATTTTTAGATCAGACTGGAATGACAATGTGCTCCGGCACTTCTTTTAATGGGCTTGTCCCCGTGGTCTACTATATTGACAATAAATTAAAAATTGATTTTCGTATATATTCCCAGGAACTTGAAGGAAAACCTCGCAATGTTTTTGAAATATAGTTATTGGAAAAAAGGCGCTGAAACAATCAGCGCCTTTATTTTATACTTGACAAAAGTGGATAAAAAACCTAAGGTTTTATAAAATATGTTCTTTAAAATTATAAACAGGAAGACAGGGAATAATGTTAAAACAAACACCAATAAATGAAAAAGCTCTCAAACATATTTCCATATATATCAAAACGAAGTTGTTATTATCACTTTGGTATTTAAGAAGTATTGTCGAAGACATTTCTTCGTTAAAGGCGAAGAGTATTTCAGGTGAGCAGGCCCGTAAAAAATATAATGCTTCGGAGGCGGGATCTAAAAATGAGTATATCTATTGTCAGGCAGTTATCGAATCAATTGATGATATTGATGAGCTCATTGCTTTCTTTAACGATGAAATTATTGAAAATAAAGAGCTGCATCTATTTGGATTTATTAAAAGAGCCGTCCGTATCATCAAATCCGAAATGGTTAATAAGAATGCAGCCAATAATCATTTTTTAAGACTGCATGAGATTATTAAAAAAACGACGCAGCGTCCAATCCTGGATCAATATTATAATCAATATCATCCTAAATCTTTTCTTTGGATCAGCAAAAATACTCACTTCAGAGAAGCAAAAGAATTCTTTTTCAAAGAATGGATAGAGACTGCCCACTATGGAGAGCAGGCAAAGAAATGTCTGAAAGTCATTTTTGAAAACACTTCAGTGTATGATGTTAATCATATTAAGGCACGAAATTTTTTAATAAAATTGTACCAGGAGGAGATCAGGAAAGAAGAATCCATCCGCCATCTTGAAAAGTATATCGAGAAGGTAGGGATATATCAAAGTAATGAAATACTTGATACTATCATTAAAACCGCGGTCCGCTTGTGTCGCAAGGACAGGGCACCGGTCATTAATGATGAAATAAGGAGACTATATGTCTTGATATCTCCGACCAACACTGAAAGAATTGCATCGCTAACAAAGGCAATCATATACAAGGAACAGGTATATTTTAAACAGGATTAATCAAACCGCAAATCGATCATTAATAAAAAGACTGCAATTTCTTGCAGTCTTTTTACTTATTTACATTTAGTTTCTTTTCATCTCTGCCTCTAAAATTCTTGCTACTGCCAAAACATATGCAGCAGTTCGTAAATCAAGAGAATATTTTTCTTTAGTATCCCAGATTGATGCAAAGGCGGAAACGATTTTGTCTTTTAATTTTGTATTGACTTGTTCCAGGTCCCAATTTTCATTTTTCATATTCTGATCCCATTCAAAATATGAAACAACCACGCCTCCGGCGTTCGCCAAAACATCCGGAATTATCGTAATGCCCTTTTTGAACAACTTTTCGCTTTCCGGCAGACTAATTGGACCGTTGGCAATCTCGACAATGGTTTTGGCTTTGACATTTTCCCAATTTTTTTCAGTGATGACGCTGTTGAGTGCTGCCGGCACCAAGACATCAACTTCTAAGGCGAGCAATTCTTCGTTAGAAATATTTGTAGAGCCGGGAAAGTTGATGACTGATTTCGTTTCCTCTTTATGTTTTATTAAATCTGAAATATTTAAACCAGCGGGATTATAGATTGCTCCCTTAGAATCCGAGGTTGCAACAATTTTCCAACTCTCATGAGAGAGTTCCGCAAAGTGCAAACCGGCGTTCCCAAACCCTTGTACGGCAACGCTGATTTCTTTATCTGACTGATTTGTTTTTTGTAAGTAAGCTTCTAACGCATATACTGCGCCAAGTCCGGTGGCTTTATCTCTGCCCTTTGATCCTCCGTCATCCATTGGCTTACCGGTAGTAACCGCCGGAGTTTCTTTTCCGACAATTTTAGAATGTTCATCTTTAAACCAGCTCATCATCTGCGGAGTCGTATAAACATCTGGCGCCGGAACATCAACCAATGGGCCGACGACTGGAGCCAAGGCTCGAGCCAAAGCGCGAGTCAGTCGTTCAAGTTCGCCGCGTGATAATTCTTTAGGATTCACAACAATACCGCCTTTCCCTCCACCCATTGGAATGTCGGCAACAGCGCATTTTATTGCCATCCAAAAGGCCAACGAGGTAACTTCATCTTCATCAACTTCGGGGTGGTAACGCAAGCCGCCTTTAAACGGACCACGCGCGTCGTTATATTGAACGCGGTAACCTTCATATACTTTAATCTCGCCTGAATCCATGGCGACCGGCAGGCTGACGCGAACCAATCGTTTCGGATGTCGCAGAATTTCAATGATATTCTTTTTTTCGTCTAAAGAAATAAGCTTATGATTTTTTATAATTTCATAAGCCGCTTCCAACTGTTTCAAATTGTCTTGCATCATATAGTGTATCAATTAATTCCTAAATTCTTTTTAACAAGTTTCATTGTTTTCTCGGCGATTGATTTCGCTTCCTTTGCGCCTTTATCAAGGATCTTTCGGACTTCTTTATCGGTATATTTTTTATAACTGGCCTGGAACTCGGTTAGAAAATTAGCAACGACATTGGCAAGATCTTCTTTGAACTCTCCGTAGGTTTTGCCTTCATATAGTATTTCAAGTTCACGGACTGATTTGTGACCGAGCGCCGAGTAAATTGCAAGTAAGTTTGAAATCGCGGGCTTCTTTTCCATATCATACTTAATCTTGTTATCTGAGTCGGTCACGGCTCGCTTAATTTTTTTATGAGCGACCATTGGTGCATCAAGCAGCGCAATATAGCTATTCGGGCTTTGTGAACTCTTACTCATCTTTTTAGTCGGATCATCAAGGCCCATGATTCTCGCGCCCTCTTTTCGGATAATGCCTTGAGGAATGTAAAAGGTATCGCCAAATTGAGTATTGAATCTTCGGCCAAGCGTTCGAGTTAATTCAATGTGCTGCATCTGGTCATCGCCGACCGGAACCACTTGTGTTTGATACAGTAAAATATCAGCGGCCATCAACGCCGGATAGGTTAAGAGACCGGCGCCCGGACCTTCCTTTTTCTGATCGCCGGCTTTGTCTTTATACTGTGTCATCTTTTCCAATTCCGAAACTTTGACAATGGTGTTTAAAATCCAGCCGAGTTCAGTGTGTTCGGTGATATCTGATTGTTGAAAAATAATCGCTTTTTTCGGATCAATGCCGGAGGCGAGATAAATGCGCGCAATATCAATAATATTTTTACGTAATTCTTTCGGATCCTGTTTTACGGTAATAGCGTGGTAATCAACAACGCAGAAGAGACAATGGTATTGTTTTTGCAAATCAAGCCATTGGGAAATGGCGCCGATATAGTTGCCGATATGTAGATTGCCTGACGAGGGCTGTATGCCCGAGAAGAGTGTTTTCATATGCTCTTAGTGTATAAAATAATTCGGTTTTTGTCATCTGGACAGAAAGACCATATATCCGTAGAATAAAGGCAATAGAACATTAACAAAATAAAATAGAAAGAAGGGCCTATGCCACCGACAGAAGAACAAATTAACAAGTGGGAGCTTGAAGAAGAGATTATTAATAAAGAGTAAGACCCTGAATTTTTTGAAAACGGCAAATTAATTGATGAGTATAGAATGGAGAATGACGAAAAAGAGAGAGAGGACCAGGCTGCCCGAGCTCAAGCCGGAGCAGATTTCGCCTTTGCTTTGATTCAAATCGGGAAAAAAGATCTTACGGACGAAGAAAAAGAAACTATTCCATATTAAATTTATTGGGTCACATATGACCTTAGAAAGAAGGGTTTATGACCATGACTAAACGTGAAGAAATTAGCAGGCTCATTCTTCCTGAGGAAGTTGTACAAACAAAAAACCGTAAGAAGAAGTTTCCAAATATTCCTGGTTCAGATTATGCAAAAAGAGAAAAAAGGACCTCGAAGAAATAATAATTCCATTTTAGAAAGGGGAAAATCATGACTAGCTTAGAAGAAATCAATAGAATTGATCTTCCTATGGAGTGTATTATTCCAAAAGAAGAATCCAGAAAGTTTAGCGGCGGGCATAATACTAATCCGGAATACGGCGAACATAATTTGGGCAAGAATCCTCGTACATTTGAAACGATTGGCAAATTTATTGGATTTTTAAAAGATCGAATTCATTTCCCGAAATACGGAATACCGTATTAAATGATCTAAAAGTAAATTAAAAAAAGCGCAGAACTTCTGTGCTTTTTTTTCTGGACAAAAAGAGGCTTATTCGCTAAAGTAGAAGCAAAGAACTTTTAAAATAAAATATACATATAAAGGAGGCTTTCATGAAGTTGATCAAAAAAATTTTAGTTTTTGTAGCAAACCGCCACTTCATTATCCAGACTTTCTTATTTTTTCTAATGGGATTTACTCTTTCTTTTTTGGTTTCGTATATAACTGTAAAAATGGGCTTAAGCTGGGCTAATAAACCTATCTATTTAATTTTTTATGGCGGAATGATAAGTGGTTTATCTTTAATGCTGGTTTTTCACAACATTCGAAGGGAGCATATGACTTACTATAATTATGAAGATCCTTCAAGTGAGCGGGATTCTCTGCAACAATACAAAATTGTTATTAGTTCAACCGGAGAGATTGTAAAAATAAAAAATAATACAGTAGGATGGGGGCAGGGTGAAGAATATACATTTTCTATGCCCGCTGACTGGAAAGATGAAGCTGGGGCTGTCAATGAATTGCTAGTTCTCTTTGATATTCCTCACGAAAATGAAAGTCATTTCGTACCGGTTATTGTTGAATTAAAAATGAAGCAAGCCTTTCCGGCAATAGGAATTATAGACATTATTACGTCCTTACCGGAAATTAATCCTTTAGGTATGATGACACCTGGGATAATCGGTGCTAAGCATCTTAATCTCCAGAGATATTATGAGGAGAGTTTCCGTGTCCGATCTCATCTTGAACTTAAAGGCAAACTTGTACAGGCAACAAAAGGAGTCAATAGCATTAGTTTTATGAAAGAATTTGTTGCTCTTCTGCAAGTTCCGGAAATACTTTTTAATATCGAATCTTTTGCTATTAATATTGAGAAGTCTGCTGATAAAATAATTAGTTCTTTTAGTTTAACCAAGGCAATTAAACAGAAAGCAGCTCCTTCTCGTTTGAAAAATCAGAAAAGAGTGGAGGGATAAAAAAAATTAAAAAAGCGCAGAAAAATTTCTGCGCTTTTGCTTATTATTGAAACTTTTTATTCACCAAGCAGTGGGGAACAGTGTTTACTGAAATTTCTGGTCCATATTACTTCAAGAGGCTCGTATCCTTTTCTTAGGGTTACTGAACCATCTTTGACATCAGTTGCTTCGGTATAGGGACCGGCTTTATGAATATTTCGTGGGTTCTCAGAAATATGGATAAGATAGTAAGCAAAACTTCCATCAGTATCCTTTCTCTCAAGGCAACGAGCAAAACCTTCTTCGCTCATATCCCAGATATAATCATAAGATCCAGCAGCAACTTTTCCGGTGACATCAAGTAAATAATATTGATTCATTGATTGAGCCACCGCAAAGCCTTCACTGAAATCCCTAATTTCTTCATAGGGCAAACTGAGTACTTCAAATTTTTCATTGATAATAACCCAGCCGTTATGTTGTTTAACAATTGCCCGATCTTTATTAAAGGGCCTTGCGTCATAATATAAGGGACTTATTCTTTCTCCCTTCATATTAATATATACATAAGGGTTTTCGCCTTGGCCGATACTGAATCCATTGGGATCCAACGCAATCGCTTTATCTTCAGAGAACGCAGAGATTTCAATGTAGCCCAGGTCGCTTATTCCATCGTTTCTTACAATGTGCCAAACTTTATGTTTCCGCACTTTTGACTTGGCCTTTCTCGCCAATATATAGGTTTCGTGTCTCTCGGTTTTTGACAAACCGCTACATATTTCTTCGCCGCTTTGATTGATTATACTGCGATATTCTTCATGGAAATTTTGCACACTTGCAATTCCCGCTGAGTTGAAATATTCAGCATCAAGGTAGGGCCCCAATTTCATTTCCAGCGTATCATCGAAATAGTAGTATTCATCATTTAACGTTTTGATAATTCGCCACGGAATATTTTCCTGCATTATCAGTTTCTTAAAGGGGCCGGCAAGAATTTTTCCGTAATCTGAAATAAAATAGATAGCGTTATCTTTGGCTACTAAGATGATGATGGATTTTTCGTCATTATAGTAAGTAAATTGTTTCTTAAATTTACCGGGTAGTTCTTGCCCATTTCTGTTAATTAAACAATGGTATATCTCTTTTTCCTTTTTTGCGAATAATAGTTTCGGTGAAATTAATTGAGGTGATGTATATGGTCCGGCGAAATTTATTCCCTGATCATTAATAAAATACCATTCATCTAAATATTTCTTTGCAATGAAGAAATTGTTAGGAACAAATCCTTTAATTTCCGAGTAGCTCCAATATTTTAGTCCTAGATTTGCCCATGCTAGTGTGCTGCTGAAAGTGAGCCAAGCTCCCATGAGAACAGCGCTCAACACAAGAGCAAATATTGATGTAATTTCGACCAATGCGAGTATTATTACAACAAGTGGACTCAAACTAAAAAAGATAAAAACAATTTTAGTTCGAAAATATTTATTGAGAGCTTTTCGATCCATTTTCCTTTCAGCCTTCTTTAAGGGAAAGTAAAAGAGACACGATGTGACAACAACTGAAAAAAACGTGATTAATCCGCAAATCCAATACAAGTTTGTATTCATTTTGTTCTCCTTGTTTGTGTGTAATTAAATTTTTTATGTACGTTAATAAAAAACCTTACAATAAAATAAGGTTTTTGTCAATAACTATTGAAGATTATAATTCCAAATTTGGATCAACTTTTAATTTGTTCCAGGGGGTGGTTTTTTTCGCTTTGAATTTGAAATAGCCGGCTGAGGCGATCATCGCCGCATTATCGGTTGTATATTTCATTTCGGGCATGGCAAAATCAAGCTGTAATTTTTTTACTTCCTGCGATAAACGTTCGCGCAAGCGCTTATTTGCGGCAACACCTCCGGCAAGCATAACGGTTTTTGCTTTATACTGCTTTGCGGCGCGTAAGGTTTTTGAAACAAGTACATCAACAACCGCTTCTTGAAATGCCTGCGCATATTCCGGAATTCGTTTTTTATAATTTTTATCTTTTTGAATCATGTAGAGCAAGGCGGTCTTTAACCCGGAAAAAGAGAATTCGTAATTCTTGGAATCCATCATTGGGCGAGGCAAGAGAATGGAATTTTTAGCTGTAAATGTATCGGCCATTTTTGAAATTAATGGACCACCCGGATACCCAAGTCCTAAAAGTTGCGCGGCTTTATCAAACGCTTCGCCCGCCGCATCATCGCGGGTCTCGCCGATGGGTTTGTAGCTCAGATGGTTTTTCATGACAACAAGCTGAGTATGTCCTCCGGAAACAGTCAGGATTACAGCGGGAAATTTTGTTTTCGGCCGCTCAATAAAATTGCTATACAGATGCCCCTCGATATGATTGACGGAAATAACAGGCAATTTCCAAACGTAAGATAAGGTCTTTGCGGTTTCCAGGCCAATCATGAGGGAAGTTATTAAGCCAGGTCCGGCGGTTACGGCAATAGCTGATAATTTTTTCGCCGCGTTGTTTTTTACAATTCCCGCCTTGCGTAAAGCTTGGTCAATGACCGGTATGATATGCAATACATGTTCACGCGCAGCGACTTCAGGCACGACCCCGCCGTATTTTTTATGAATTTTGATTTGTGAGGCGACTACGTTTGAAAGAATCGAGAGTTTTGTTCCCGAGCCTTCGGCGACCGACGCCGCTGTTTCATCGCAACTTGTTTCTATAGCTAATATTTTCATATATTTTTGCCCCTTTACTATAGCAGAATTTATGATAGTATGCAGGA
>CAYUIC010000030.1:0-2991 GCA_964444675.1 uncultured Gammaproteobacteria bacterium
TTAGTCCGGCAAATGCATCGCGTGATAATCGTTTAACCTGTTTAACCCGATCTATCTTTATATGAATAACTTCTTTTTTCATGAATTCTCCTTTTGTTTTTATTTATTCCTGAAACAGCAAATTTCTTTACTGGCTCGGGGATAAAGGCAAAATTGTTTTTTGCCTGGCGTCTGATCATCTCACGACGATCTTCAGTTTCAGGGAACGCTAGCGCCCTAACCAGAGACCGAATATTTTTATTCGGCTTTGTTTGGATTTTTCCTCGGGACAAAGACAGTCCGTTCACGACTAACACCGGTCATTACTTTTACGTTAAATCCGCCTTTGGCTTCACTAACGTCAAGTATTTCACGGTATTCGTTGAAGTAATTATCGTAATCAGAACTTGACCGATGGCGATAATTGACTTCAGGTGTCGCGGCTATAGGCTCTAATTCTTCGTTAAAGACTATGATTGAGTTATTACGCTCAATTCCGCCACCCATGTCAGACCAGTTATGCTCATCTTTGATGACCGTAATTGCTCCAGGAATACAGAAGCAATCAGATGGTCCCCAGAAATGATACATATCAAAGTACCCGCACTTGCCGTTTAGGGATTCCAGAAAAGTATTTATCTTTTCTTGGGAAACCGTAGTGACAGCAAGATTTTTCGTTTCCATTTTTTCCTCCTTTGGAAAGTTTATATTTTTTCAAAAGAAAATTTATGGTGTTATCTTTTTTATTTATCAAAAAAAGAAACTTCAATATCATAAGCTAACGCGATGATATTTACTAAAGAAAAAAGATTTTGAGCATAAGCTAATGCGATGCTCGAAAATATATATAAGCGCTAAGAATATTCAGCGTCGCGCGACTAAGCCCGTTTCGGTGGTGGGCTCTCGGCGACGGGAATATTCTTAGGCTTGTCAAAGTTCACGGGAAGGCTACGCAGCTTTTGGCTGCGTAGCGAGCGCTTCGGCCTCCGCCTTGGCTGCGGCTTTCGCTGCAGCTGCGGCGACCAATTCATCAGCTTCCTTGCGGATCGCTAAAAAATTGGTGGCTAAGCTGAGAATGTTTCTCGGCCCGCGCAGATCTTCAATCTGACGGGGAGAGAACCATAATCTCACATGATCACACCCGCGCTTCGAGTTGATCATGTTCTTTGCCATTTCTGGCGAAAGAATCTTAGCTACGATCACCACGCGTGCCAACTTGGTCACGCTATGACTTTTCGTAAAGGCGAGCGCCTGAGACCTTGAAATATCCAAAGTCTCCATCGCTGAAGCAATTGTTCCCTTAAAGAACATTTGCCCCTCGGATAAGGTCTTAGCCTTAGGCGAAGCAGCGATGTTGCTCTTTGAAGCGGAAGTATTTGCTTTCATAATTTCTCCTTTTTTATTTAATGGTTATCGCGAATCTGAATAATTCAGAGCCATGATAACCATTAAATAACAGAGAAGGGGCACGACAAGTCTTGTATGAAATTGTAATGATCTGGTTTCAAGCCGTTGACATATTTGCTGTTTTCTTGCTTGATGAAACCAATCTATCACAACTTAAAATATTTGTCAAGTCCCCCTTACACTTATTTTGTATAATATGTCAAAAATAGCTAAAATTAAATAAAATATAGTATAAATATAGGGTATAAAACTGTAAAAATAATGTACACATAAAAAATATTTCTTAGAAATATTTTTTAAAAAATGTATTTATGAATCGTATAATATAATATTTTTGGCTAATATTAATAAAAAAAGCAGAATTTTGGATTTAATGTCCTTTTGACAAGAGCCCTTTTTTAACGTAAAATTGAAAAGACTTATATGTCTGAAAAACCACACTATATTGCTTTAGAAGCTCAAGTCCGCGACTTTTGGAAAAGTAACGGTATTTTTGAGCGCTCAGTGCAGAAAAATGCCGCCAAAGGCGAATATGTCTTTTATGATGGACCGCCTTTTGCTACGGGAACGCCACACTATGGCCACATCGTCGCCTCACTCATGAAAGATGTGGTTCCGCGTTTTTGGACGATGAACGGTTTTAAAGTTGAAAGAAAGTGGGGTTGGGATTGTCATGGCTTGCCGATTGAGAATTTAGTTGAAAAAGAATTAGGCATTACGAATAAGCGCCAGATCATTGAAATGGGTGTCGATAAGTTCAATGAAGCGTGCCGCTCCAAAGTTTTGAGTTATGTTGATGATTGGAAAGACATGGTATATCGCCTTGGTCGTTTTGTTGACATGGAAAATGATTATAAAACTTTGGATCCTTCGTTTATGGAATCGGTCTGGTGGGTGTTCAAGCAGTTATATGACAAAGGTTTGGTCTACGAAGGCTATCGTTCAATGTATATTTGCCCGCGATGTGAAACAACCTTGTCACAATCCGAAGTTTCCGAAGGCTATAAAGATATAAAAGACTTGTCAGTTGTCGCCAAGTTTGAATTAGTTGATGAACCCGGAACTTTTTTGGTGGCGTGGACAACCACTCCTTGGACTTTGCCGGGCAACGTTGCTTTGGCGGTTAATCCAAAAATGGAATATATCAAAGTTGATACAGGAACTGAGAAAATAATTATTTCCAAATCAGAGCATGAAAGGACCACAGATGACACAGATACTAAAGTTATTGAAACAATTAAAGGAAAAGATTTAATTGGAAAATCTTACAAGCCTTTATTTGATTATTATTCTACTGACGAAAATTTAGTTAATAAAGAAAATGGATGGAAAGTATATCCGGCAGATTTTGTTATTGCCGAAGAAGGCACGGGTATTGTTCATATCGCTCCGGCTTTTGGCGAAGATGATATGGCGCTTGGCAAAGAAAAGAATTTGCCTTTTGTACAGCATGTAGGCATGGACGGTATTATGAAAGCCCAGGTCAAGGATTTTGCCGGGCTACATGTTAAACCGATTGAAGATGTTACTGCGACTGATGTTGCGATTATTAAATACTTAGCGGCGCACGGATTACTTTTTGCCAAAGAAAAATACGAACACAGT
>CAYUIC010000030.1:3001-5761 GCA_964444675.1 uncultured Gammaproteobacteria bacterium
ACGCGACCAGCTCGTGGTTTGTTGCGGTGTCAAAGTTTAAAGACACGATGCTTAAAAGCGCCAAAGATATCAATTGGTCGCCTGACTATATTAAAGAAGGACGTTTTGGTAATTGGCTTGACGGCGCGCGCGATTGGTCCATTTCTCGCCAGAGATTTTGGGCGAGCGTTATTCCGCTGTGGCGTTGCGATGAGTGCAAAGCGATTAAAGTATTTGGCTCAATCAAAGAACTGGAAGAGGCGAGCGGACAAACCGTTACTGATCTACATAAACATATTGTTGATTTAATCGAAATAACATGTGAATGCGGAAAAACTATGCGTCGTATTCCGGATGTTTTGGATACCTGGTTTGATTCAGGTTCAATGCCCTATGCGCAAATGCATTATCCTTTTGAAAACAAAGAGCGCTTTGAAAAGAATTTTCCCGCCGAATTTATCGCCGAGGGTATTGATCAAACGCGTTGCTGGTTTTACTATATGCATCTTTTGGCAACAGCTCTACAGAATAAGCCTGCTTTTAAAAATGTTATTGTAAACGGCATTGTTTTAGCGGAAGACGGTAAGAAGATGTCAAAGAAACTTAATAATTATCCGGATCCAAACATTGTATTTGATACCTATGGCGCCGATGCCTTGCGCGCATTTCTTTTGTCCGCGCCGGTCATGCAGGCTGAGAATATGAATTTTTCAGAAAAAGGCGTTGAAGAGTCCTTGCGCAAGAATGTCATGTTGATTTGGAATGTATTTTCTTTCTACTCGATGTATCAGGCTGATGAGAAAGCCAGTAGCGAATCTCAAAATATTTTGGATAAGTGGATAATCGCCAAATTAAATCAGCTGATTGCAACAGTGACTAAGGCAATGCATGAATATAATTTGCCGCGAGGTATGAGAGCGATTACGGAATTTATCGATGAATTCTCAACCTGGTATCTGAGACGTTCACGCGATCGTTTTAAGACGGAAGGAGAAGATAAGCAGCGAGCCTTGGAAACAATGAAATATGTCTTTATTGAGTTATCAAAAGTTATGGCGCCGTTCATGCCCTTTACTGCCGAAGGGTTATGGCAAAAAGTCAGCGGCTTTAGTTTCTTAAAAGAAGACGCGAGTGTGCATCTTGAAACTTGGCCGATGGCGATGGATGTTGATTCTCAGATTATTAAAGATATGGAACTAGTGCGTCGAATTGTTGAAATGGGTTTGGCAGCGCGCGACGCTGAGAAAATAAAGATCCGTCAGCCTCTACAAAAAATCACTGTTTCAAAAATCAAATTAGATAATCAAGATTTGATTGGATTAGTAATTGATGAATTAAATATCAAAGAAGTATTATTTACTGAAGCTGACGAAGAAAAAGTGGAGCTTGATATTGTGCTGACTCCGGAATTAGAAAGAGAAGGTTTAAAACGAGAAATTGTACGATTAGTAAATGGCTTGAGAAAAAATAATGGTTTAACGATTCAAGACAGAATAGTCTTAAGCTGGTCTTCGGATGATGAAATTGTCATAAAAACTCTCGAGGAGTATGGTGATGACATTAAAACAGATGTCTTAGCGACTGAAATAAAGATGGAAAAAGTGGAAGGAATGGTAGAGTCAAAAGTAAATAATAAAAATTTATTATTAATTATTAATAAAATTAGTTAGCAACTAAAATAATTATATGGATATAAGTATTAATTATTATGCGATTGCCGTTTGCGGCATTGCTTCAATGGTTCTCGGGTTCGTGTGGTACGGCCCGCTCTTTGGAAAAAAGTGGATGGAAGTTACTGGTGCTAATGCGCTTGATAAAGAGAAGCGTAAAGAAATGCAAAAGAAAGCCGGTCCAATGTATGCCATTACATTTATTCTTTCCTTGTTCCAAGCGTGGGTTCTCGCATATTATATTGCAGGCTGGAAAGACGCGAGCGGCGTAGAAAACTCTCTGTGGATTTGGGCAGCCTTTGTGATTCCGACCGTCGCGGCCGGCGCGATGTGGAATAATGATTCCAAAAAAGTTTCATGGGCTCGTTTCTTGATTCAAGCCGGTTATTACCTGGTCTTATTCGTAATCTTCGGTTTGATTTTGGGAAACTGGAAATAAAAACAAAACGTGAATTTTTATTAACTAACTTACATATATGGGAACATGGATTATTATAGCGATTATCGCGGTTGTAGCTTTGGCGTTTATCGGCATCTACAACGGACTTGTTCGTTTAAAGAATCGCGTTGATGAAGCGTGGGCGGATATTGATGTGCAGCTTAAGCGCCGTCATGATTTGATTCCGAATTTGGTTGAAACAGTTAAGGGTTATGCTGCGCATGAAAAGGAAACCTTGGACCGCGTTATCAGCGCGCGTAATTTGGCTATGTCAGCTCAAAACTCTGGCAATCGCGCTGAATTAGAGAAAGCTGAAAACATGCTTTCTTCAACCTTGAAATCAATCTTTGCGCTTTCCGAAGCGTATCCGGACCTAAAAGCTAATACCAATTTCTTAGAATTACAGCGTGAGCTTTCCGATACTGAAAACAAGATTCAAGCGTCACGCCGTTTCTACAATACCAATGTTCGCGATTTCAATACCAAGCTCGAAGTTTTCCCGACCAACATGATTGGAAATATGCTTGGCTTTAAGTCACGTGATTTCTTTGAAGCAGCTGCTGAAGAGAAGGAGAATGTGAAGGTGAGTTTCTCAGATTCAACATATGGCTAAATGGCATTTTTGGAATGAAAAAGAGTTTTCTGATGTTTATGAAAATATTTATATAAGAG
>CAYUIC010000030.1:5771-10810 GCA_964444675.1 uncultured Gammaproteobacteria bacterium
TTTTTACTATAGTGAAAGAAATAAATTCAAAAAAGCACAGCCATATTCGAGATATCGGGTGCGGCGAGGGGCATACCACTAAACAGATTCTAGATCGTATAAAAGGAATATACGTTTGCGATTTACTAGAGCCTAATAAGGCAAGTCTATCGACGGCAGAAGCTTTCTTACAACCTGAAAATAATATAGGTAAAATTTACCCGCAAACTTTATCAACGTTTAAAACCGATAAGAAATATGATGTTGTTTTTACATCTCATACTAATTATTATTGGGCTTTAAATCAAAAAGATTACGACTCGCAACTCAAAAGGTTATCAAATTTAATTGATAAGGGTGGTCGGATTATTATTTTAACTTTGCCAAAAGAAAGCGATCATTATCAAATTATGCTTCGTCAGATTTATCCGACTTTTAACTACACAGATTATATAGTGAAAGCCTTGAAGAAAAACGGTTTGAAAGTCAGAGTATTTCCGCAAAAAATGAGAATGTATGTAGGTGATATTTTGAATACAGACAATATGTTTGATTTGAAGACATTTTATCGTTTTATTCATAATACAGATTCTTATCCTAATGACATTGAGGCTATGAAATTTTATAAAAAAATTAAAACCAAACAAAAGGCAAATTACCTTGATTTTAAAGATTCTTTAATCGTTGCAGAAAAATAACATGTCTTCACTCTACACTCACATCGATTCAAATATATGAAAGAGAGTTTAGGAAATAATATTGAGCAACAAGAAAAGCCTATAATTTCAGTTATAGATTGGATTAAGAGCGAGGAATGGGTAAATGATGAAACTATTTCTACTCGTATTCAAGAAGCAAAAAAATTTATTAATCAACTTCCTGAGTTTGAAGCGGGTTTTTTCTTAACTACAGGGTTTTCTCCATTTTTTATTGATTCTTATTTAGAAAAAAAAGAGGAAAGTAAATTAATTGAAGATAAGGTGAATGGAAAGGTTGTAGTTGATTTAGGTGCTGGTAATTCCCTGGATAGAGTTTCCCCATTTTTTGCTGAAATGGGAGTAAAGGAGTTTGTAGCGGTTGATAAATTTTTTCAAAGGAGCGATATGGAACGCGAATATTTGAATCTTATCTTGGACTCTTTAAGAGATAAGTTTAAAACTCAGAGAGTCAGTTTTGATTACTTTAAAGATGACATGTTGGTTTTTCTTTCTAAGCTTCCTGATAAATCAGCGAATTTTATCCTTAATGGTTTAGACTATGATATTATTGGTCATGACTATTGGAATAAATTGTCAGAAGAGCTTTATAGAACAACTTATGACGGCGGGATTATAATGGGGACTAATTCAGAATTCCATGAATTAGGAGAAAAGTTTAAAAATATTAGCCCCACCGGAATGAAGGATTATCATAATTATGAAGGAGTTTTTGAGAAAAAATAATTATTTTAATATGTCATCACTCTACACTCACTTCGATTCAAATAATTGAAAAAAATAACATGAAAAGTCGAGAATTTTTTACAACAGATCAAAATCCTGAAGAAGAAGAGGATATCGCTAAACTTGAACAAAAATCGTTCGAGCGTATTTTACGTCGGGCCAACACTAACGAACAGGAGAATAAATCATTTCAAGAAGCACTTACTAAGATTAATTTTGAAGACTTGAAAGAAATGTTCAGCGCCGATGCCGCTCGCTCGGGAATTGATGAAGATGGGCTTAACTTTGTAAAACCAGAAAATATTATTAATACGAAAAAAGTAACTGAACAGCCGAGTGCTGATGCGTATTATTTTATGGTTCCGAATAGAATATCTCTTGATTATGAAGGCATAAAAAAATGCGCAGATGAAGCTGGAATAAGTCCCGAGCTATATTTATTGCATGTCATAGCACATGAAGAAACCCACGCCGTTTCAAAAGTAAGTTGTAAGGGTATCAGCGAGCTTGACCGTAGGGAAGTTGATAAAGCGCATATTCAAACAGGTTTTAAAGAAGACATTCTTGTTCCGCTTGATGCCGGAGGAAAGAAAAAATATTTTCATAAAGCAGCCTTCTTCGGATTTGATGAAGGTATTACTGAAAAATATGCGCGCGAAGAAATAATGTATCCATATTTAGAAAAGCATACAGAATTTAGTTCAAGAGAAGAGATTGAAAATCTTAAGGCAAGTTTGAATAAAGAGGATAAGACGTTATTTTATAAAAATGAAATTATTATGGTTGACGCTTTTATCCGAGCACTCAGCCGTTCAACCGGTTTTGATTCAAAAACGATTTGGAAGGGGATGATACACGGCAAATTTTCGGGAGCTACTTTAAATGAAGGTGGAACATTTAAGTTGGTAGAAAAGATGATTGGTGCGGAAATTCTTAATAATATAAAAAATCTTGATATTAATCATTCTGAAGCAGCTCTGCTTATTGCCGAGCAGCTTGATAAATCCGACGTCGCGGAGTTTGACGCCATGAATAATTTTTTAAAAAACAATAACGATTAAGTTATGACATCGCTCTATACTCACATTGATTCAAATAAAAGAAAAACTTGGTTGTTGATGACAATATTCTTTATTGCCGTTATTGTAATTGGTTGGGTTTTCTCCCAAGCTATGCAAGAGCCGGGCATTGTTTACCTGGCTGTGGGTTTTAGTATTGTCTCAAGTTTGGTTTCTTATTGGTGGAGCGACAAAATCGTTTTGGCAATGTCGAGCGCGCATTTATTAAAAATGGAAGAGAATCGGGAATTATATAGACTCGTAGAAAATTTGTGCATTACGGCTGGTCTCCCGGTTCCTAAGATTTATATTATTGATGACACGGCTCCTAACGCCTTTGCTACGGGAAGAAATCCTGAGCATGCTGCTATCGCCCTGACCACAGGAATAATTTCTAAATTAGAACGCACTGAATTAGAAGGTGTTATTGCGCACGAATTATCTCATATTGGAAATAGAGATATTTTAGTTGCAACGGTTGCAACGATTATGGTTGGCATTATCGTACTACTTGCCGACTGGTTTATGCGCTGGAGTATTTTTGGCCATCGCCGTTCGAACGATAAAGAAGCCGGACAGATTCAGTTGGTGATTACGATTGCGGCGATAATTCTCGCAATCCTTGCTCCTATTTTTGCCACGCTCTTACAACTCGCAATTTCTCGCAAAAGAGAATTTTTAGCTGATGCAGACGGTGCGATGTTAACCCGTTTTCCGGAAGGACTTGCTTCGGCACTCGAAAAGATTGCGCGAGACAGAGAACCGTTAGAAGCAGCTAATCGCGCAACAGCTCACCTTTATTTCGCTTCACCGTTTAAAGATGATGCGGGCGAGAAAGTCGGTTTCTTTACAAAAGCGTTTATGACCCATCCGCCGGTAGCAGAACGTATTGCGGCGCTACGAGGAATTGAAGATAAAAAAAACCCCTCGAATTAGAGGGGTAGTTCCAGCGTATTATATCATATTTTAGTCTATCACTTAATGTTCTCAGAGAATCACTCCGCTGGCTAAGATCTAAGAGTTTCAGTGATTTCAGTAGGATATCATAATAGATTGATTTTGTCAAGGGTTTATAACATTCCTTAAATTATTAAGAAAATGATAGAGTGTAACGAGTATGAAAAATGTAAAATTCGCCCCACACTTAGTGCCGCTCATCTTGTCCGGAGAAAAAGTATCAACCTGGAGATTATTTGATGACAAAGATTTAAGTGTTGGGGATCAGCTTGAATTTATCAATAAAGAAACAGGAGAAAAATTTGGAGAAGCGGAAATTATTGCAATTAAAGAAAAGCCTTTAGGGGAAATTCAAGACGCTGATTATAATGGACATGAGAAATTTGAAAGCAAAGAAGAAATGATTGATAATTATAAAAAGTATTATGGAGATAAAGTGAATGTAGATACAATAGTTAAAATGATAGATTTTAAAATGAAATAAAAAAAGCCAGCTGTTTTAAACATCTGGCAGTGGGGTTATCAGTCTCTGAGCTTGTGCTCTTGTAGGCGTCCCTCTGACGCCTCGTTCTTGGACCTTGTTGGTCTGTACTGATAACAAGGATTATACTTTATACCGTTTTAATATTCTTGTCAAATTGTAAAATTATGAAATCAAAAATTAAGAAAAAACCAATAGTCGTAGCTGTCAGTGGGGGATTTGATCCCTTGCATGTCGGGCATGTCAGAATGTTTGCCAAAGCCAAAGCCTTGGGTGATAAGTTGGTTGTAATTTTAAACAATGACAATTGGCTAAAATTAAAAAAAGGTTTTTCGTTTATGCCAGAGAGTGAGCGAAAAGAATTGATTGAAAATATAAGATGGGTTGATAAGGTTGTAATTAGTTCTCATAAAATGAACAGTAAAGACATGAGCTGCGGCGCTGAATTGAGAAAAATTAAACCCGACATTTTTGCCAACGGAGGAGATAGGAACGTAAAAGATTCTAAAGATCCAAAATCTTCCTTATTTAAAGATGAAAAAGTTTGTAGAGAAATTGGAACAAAGATGATTTTCAATGTCGGGCATGGCGGCAAAGTACAATCCAGCTCCTGGCTTTTAGAGGCGCACAAAAAAAGAAAATTAAAAAAGTAAACATGGATTCTCGAATACAACTCATACGACCCTGCTCTTGGGAAGAAGTATTTCTCACCTGGTATCAGAACGAAGGTGACAAACAACATTGGATTGATTTGGCTAAGAGTCGCGGCTTTGCTTCCTGGGCTGAGTGGCGCATTACCGGTTATGCCCAGCCTTTTGAATACGAGAAAGCTCAGTGGGGATTATATGAAATTTCGAATCCAAGTGAAGTAATTTCTGAGTGGTACGGCGGTCCGTTTAGAACAATGATTGATCTCTATTATAAAGGAGACAAGGAAAAGCGTTTTACTGAACTCGCTTTAGAAACGCAGGTTCTTGAAAATGATGCTGTGAAAAATATTTCTCAAAACTACCCAAAAGAATCTATTATATCAGCCTTGGAATTACGTGACGGAAAAACTGTTGTAATTGAAGGAAAGCACCGCTGTTTTGCTTTAGCTGTGATGGCGGCGCAAAATAAACC
>CAYUIC010000031.1:0-8577 GCA_964444675.1 uncultured Gammaproteobacteria bacterium
AACTCAGAACCTGAAATACTATAGAATGGAACATTGGCTTCGCCGGCTACTGCGCGCGCCAATAAAGTCTTACCGGTTCCCGGGCTGCCGAGCAGCAATACACCGCGGGGAATCTTGGCGCCAAGAGCGGTAAACTTTTGCGGTTCACGTAAAAAATCAACTACTTCTGTCAGTTCTTCCTTAGCTTCTTTAACGCCGGCCACATCTTTAAATGTAACTTTGCTTCTATTCTCCATGCTTGATTCGCGCGCTTGCGATTGGCCGAACATCATGGCGCGGTTATTGGCGCCTTGAGCAGAACGCAGCATGAAATAAATAAATACCCCTATAATCAACAACGGTAAAAGAAAGGGCAACAGAATGCCGACCCAATTCTCGGTGGCTGAGGGGGTTTTAACATTAATGGAAACGCCGCTGATTTGTTCGCTACTGACACCGAGTGCAGCAAGCAATTCCGTGACTGGCTGTCCGCTTTCTTTACTGACTTTCTGTTTCTTGTCTCCTTCTTTTAAGGTAATCTGCAACTCATCTTTATTTACATCAATTGAGGCGACTTGACCGCTTTTTACTTCAGTCGCGAGCTGATTGAAATTGATGGATTCAATGTCTGTTTTCTTGCCACTCCACAAAGAAACAACCGCTGCCAAGAGCAGGAATGCGACAAAAAAGATAAATAAATTTTTTACCAACGATTTCATGGCTTAATCAATAAGCTTACGGATGGCATGCACCTTATACGCCACATAAAAGAGGCTATAAGCGATGAGCAAAACCATCAAACCTACCAACAGCTGCAAGACAACGTCGGTCCAGACGATCAAGACCGCCAAGACGAGCATGATGATGCCGTTGATAATAAAAACGCGTTGGATGTCGGCGAGTTTCTTACGCGCCATTTCAAGTAAATTAACCATATGTATAATTAATAATATATCTATAGTATAGCAAAAAAATGCCCGCTGTAATAGCGGGCATTTTTTTATTCTGAGATAGACTCTTTGGCTTCTTCTGTTGGTTTTTCTTCACTTTCAGTCGCTTTTGTTTCCTTAGCTTTGGTCTTTGATTTAGCCGGTTTTCTTTCTTTGGCTTTGCCGGGGATAGCCAAGCCGAGACGGTGCTCATTGGCGTCGAGCGAGATAATTGAGAATTCCATTTTCTGACCCTGCTGGTGGATATCATCTATCTTTTCACCATTCTCAATACCGAGCTGGCTGACGTGCGCCAAACCATGAATATCGGCATCAAGCTCTACAAAAAGTCCGAATGGATTTACTTTTAAGATAGTGCCGGTGACTGTTTGTCCAACAGCATACTTCTTCTCTACGCCTTCCCATGGGTCAGCCAACAAACGTTTGGCGGACAAGAAAATCTTGGCGCCTTCAATCGAAATAATCTGCGCGGAAATCATATCACCAACCTTGTAAATTCCAGTCGGATCATCAATGCGCTGCCAGGCCAATTCGGAAATGTGGATCAAGCCTTCAAGATTGCCTGAGAAATTTACGAAAATTCCAAAGCTGGTTACTGCGATTATTCTGCCTTCAACTTTGTCTCCTACCTTGAACTGAGAAATAACGTCTTTTTGCTTCTCCTGCCAAGCATCTTTTTCAGAGACCACCAATTTACCTTCTTTGCGATCAAGAGTAATAATTTTAACTTCAGTTTCAGTTCCAACCAATGATTTCAACTTTTCCAAAATTTTGGCTTTGTCGCCACCGGAAACACGCGGGTAATTTTCCGGAGAAAGTTGCGATACCGGCAAGAAGGCCGGAATCTGCGCATAGCTCACCAACAAACCACCGCGGTTAGCCGCATTAATGCGGACCATAATCGGAGTTTTTTTGGAATACATTTCTTCCAAATTGACCCAAGTCTTTTCTTCGCCGGCGCTGCGGAAGGAAAGTTCCAATTCGCCGTTTTCGTTTTCAACATCAACAACCGTAGCTTCAATAACATCGCCCGGTTTTAAGCCGGAATATTCGCCACCTTCGAAATATAATTCGCGACCACGAACAACACCGATCAATCTGCCGCCGATATCCAATCTAACTTCGGCCTTAGAAGAAGAGAGAACAACGCCGGACAGCGTGTCGCCGACCTGCGGAATTTTAAAAGCGTCATCTTTTACAAGAGTCGCGAAATCACTTTGTGATTTAGTTACTTTATCTGTCATATAATAAAAAAGAAGTTCTTAACCCGATACCTCTTGCGAGCGGGTCTCTTGGCCGCCGATCCAAGAGTTTATAAAAGGCGGTATTCAGTTTTATTGCTTGGTTATTTAATCATATCTTATAAGAAAAATCAAGTATTACTAAATGGAAGACTATTATTGACAAAAATGGAATAATATGATATTATCAACAATTACACTACATTGACAACTAACTAATCGGAGGATATAGCATGGAAACTTATCAAATAATATTCACGGCTGCCCTGATAGTGGCAGGAGGAGTGTTATTTAACTTCACCCTTTGGAGCAACTTTAACACAAAATCAGCAAGAAGGAAAAATTTCTTTTCTTTTGCGGTTTTGGGGTTTATCGGCGCTTTTGTTTTTCCTCATCTGATGTTAACGCCTGAGGGTCTTAATCAGCACGGGTTTGTATTGTTTCTCTCATTTCTGGGATTATTAGTAGCCATCTTGGCATTACAATCTATAGACATGGAATTTCCGTACAGAATGGTACTTATATTTAAAGGAAGCAAAAAATTTGTTACTGAACGAAGGGATTGGAAATGGCGGAATCATTACCCGCTGGATCTTAATAGCGTGTGTTTTACATATGAATTCAAAGACTTATATCTGCATTCTGTGCAGCAGGTACTGGTATATGTTGAATTCTATCCTTCCTATCTATGGAAAGAATATATCGCGCTGAATATTTCCGAAATGCCAAAAAGAACGGTAATAAGCATGCAGAAACACTTGCCGGAACTTTATTTCACGTATCGAGAAGCAATACGCAAATATTTACTTGAACCAAATCGGGAACTACTTCAAGGGTTCTACAATCTCAGCCCATCCAGCCCCGCTGACTGGAAAACATTGGAAGATCAACCACTTTTAACATACCTCAATAAACTTGAGTTGGCTGATTTACTACAAGGGGAAATAGTTATTAAATCAATAACAATTTCCAGAATTCCAAGAGCAGGCGCGGGTTGTATTACATTGAAATAAGAAATCATCTTATATGCACAGACAAAGACCGGAAATAATTTCGGTCTTTTTTCTTTTCCAAAAAACAAAACAAAAAAACACTCTCCAAAGTGGAGAGTGTTTTTAATTACGAGAGATTAATCTTATGAAGCTGGGGCGCAAGCGGCGGCAGAGCCAGAACCGGCGGCGGCTGTACCTTCACCAAATCCGGCAGAAGGAGTCGCGGTGTCAAGCTTGGCATCGCACTCAGCCGGCTTTTCGTTGAAAGCGGCGCAAACAGTGGCCAAAAGGCTGGCGCTGTCGCGGTTTGATTCAACAGACTTTCCGTTTATAACCAAGGTTGGAGAACCCTGTACACCGTAAGCCTTGTTTTCGGAATCATGAATAGCGAAAGTCGGGAAACTGCCATTCCATTTGCTCTTGTCATTGAAATCAGCTGTAAGATTGAATTTCTTATCAGTGGCCGAATAGCAGGCCTCATGCTTTTTCATATCAATGCCTGTTGAAGCCATGCAACCCTTAGCATCGCCGGCCTTCAAGAAGCAGCTCAAGAAATCAGTATATTTAGCAGGCTGTTCTTTACTGATGCAGTACTGATCGATGTTATTCACCAACTCCGGTTCGCCATGCATAACATAGTTTACAAACTTGATTTGAATATCGGCTTTGCTGCCCAAAGTTTTCATAACAGGTACGATACCTTTTTCAATCTGAGTTCCATACGGACAATGGCTCATAATAAAGAGCTCAACGACCGGCTTATCGGTTTTAGGCAAATCAGCAGGCACGACAGGTGCTGAAGCCGTAGCAGACGCGGAACCATCAGTTGTGGCAACGCCGTTATTAACATCGTTGATATTCATTGCTTGTGGGAAAAACAAAGTACCGTCCTTTGAAATGAAAGATTCAATGGTGTTAGTTCCTACCTGCACGCTTAATTTGTACATCGTATCGCTGTAATCAGTGACTTCACTGACAGTAGCGGTGGTACCTTGCACCAAATTCTTATTGATAAACTCTTCAGCCTTGGCTTTAGCTTCATCCGGCGAAAGATTTTTTGCAGATTTAAACATTGAACCACCGAAGTTCGCAAAAGCGACAACAATCAAAATAACAACCACTGCGCCGAGCCCGATAAGAAGATTTTTTTTATTTTCTAACTTCTTAGAAGACGACGTGTGGTGTGGAGCGGACATTTCATGTTCCATACACGTTGAGATTAATAATGAATGATGCTGAGAGAGAAACAGCAAATTACTATCAGTATACGATAGGAGCCAAAACAGGTCAATCGCCTTAGGCCCAAGTCACGCAGGCTACGCTATCCTTGTCCTCCTTAAAGCGCATGAGCCTGATGCCCTGAGTATCGCGTCCTAATTCATTAACTGATTTGAAAGGCAAGCGGATAACTTGGCCCTTGGCAGAAATAATAATCAAATCCTTATCAGCCATAGCGTCAGAACTGACTACAAAGGCGTTGGTCAATTGTCCGGTCTTATCCGTCACTTTGGCTGTCTTGATACCTGAACCTCCGCGGCCCTGAACTTTATAATGGGAAAGCGCCGTGCGTTTGCCATAGCCGTTGGCCATGACCGACAGTACTTGGTATTTTTTAATCTTTTCTTTATCCGAAGGAATAACGCCCATGCCGACGACCGAATCGCCCTTCTTAGTTCTAACGCCCATGACGCCGGAGGCGTTTCTTCCCATAGGCCTGACATCGCTTTCCTTAAAGCGGATTGCCTGGCCCTTGGCGGTAATCAACTGAATCTCGTCTTTGCCCGAGCTTGGTTTGGCCCAAATCAATTTGTCTTCCGGACGCATCTTAATCGCGATCAAACCGCTGCGACGAACTTTTGAGAATTCATCAAGCGGAACTTTTTTAACAACGCCGCGCTCAGTGGCAAAAAACAAATAGTCATATTTTGTCAGCTTATCAAGCGGCAATACCGAAGTAACTTTTTCATCCGACGGCAGCTGCAAGAAATTGACAATCGCCTGTCCCTTGGTGGTTCGGGATGATGCCGGGATTTCATAGGCTTTAAGCTGGAAGACGCGACCGCGTGTCGTGAAGAACAAAATATCGTTATGCGCCATGGTGGTAAACATGAACTCAACCATATCTTCTTCTTTGGTGGTCAAACCGATAACGCCTTTGCCGCCGCGCGCTTGAACTTTAAAGGTATCAGGCGTCAAGCGCTTGATATAGCCGTCGCGAGTCATCACAACCATGGTTTCTTCGTTCGGCACCAAGTCCTCAACGCTGAATTCTTTGATGCCATGCTCGATAATCGCGGTCCGGCGCTCATCGCCGAATTTTTCAGTCAACTCGGTCAACTCTTTTTTCACGATAGCCAAAATCTTGGCTTTTGATTTCAAAATACCTTCGAGCTCTTTAATAATCGCGAGTTTTTCTTTCAACTCATTTTCAATATGCAATCTCTCAAGGTTGGCAAGCGATCCGAGTTTCATTTCAACGATGGCAAAAGCTTGACGGTCGGACAATTTGAATTTCTTCATCAAGTTATTCTTGGCCTCTTCCCTATCTTTTGAAGCTTTGATGGTTTTGATCACTGCATCGATATTATTCAAAGCAATCATCAAACCTTCCAAGATATGCGCGCGGTCGCGAGCTTTTTCCAATTCAAATTCGGTGCGGCGACGGATAACTTCGTCGCGGTGCTTGATATATTCTTCCAAAAACGCTTTCAAGTTAAGAATCTTCGGCTGGATGCCGTCGACCAACGCAAGCATATTCATGTGGAAGGTTTCCTGAAGCTGTGTCTGCTTATACAAACTGTTTAAAATCTTTTTCGGGAAAGCATCTTTCTTTAATTCAATCACTACGCGTACGCCGTCTTTGTCCGATTCGTCGCGCAAATCCCTGATACCTTCAATTTTTTTCTCACGCACCAAATCGGCGATTTTTTCAACCAAAGTTGCCTTGTTAACCTGGAACGGAATTTCCGTGATGATAATCGAAAAGCCGCCGGATTTCGTTTCGACAACTTCGGCCACGCCGCGCATCACCACGCCGCCTTTGCCCGTTGCATAGGCGCGGTTGATTTCTGAGCGATCATAAATAATCCCGCCTGTCGGAAAATCAGGACCCTTAACAAACTGCGTCAAATCTTCGACGGTAGCATCCGGGTTCTCTATAAGGTGAACAATGGCAGCCGATACTTCACGCAAATTATGCGGCGGAATATTGGTCGCCATACCAACGGCAATACCCATGGATCCATTCAACAAAAGGTTCGGTAAACGAGCCGGTAAGACGCGAGGTTCTTGTTGGGAACCGTCGAAGTTAGGAATAAAATTGACGGTTTTCTTTTCAATATCTGATAAGAGTTCTTCGCTGATTGGCGCCAGCTTGGCTTCGGTATAACGCATGGCGGCGGCATTGTCACCGTCCATGGAACCAAAGTTACCTTGACCGCGAACTAACGGATAGCGCAAAGAGAAATCCTGAACCATGCGGACCATGGATTCATACACGGCCGAATCGCCGTGCGGGTGGTATTTACCGAGCACTTCACCGACGACAGTCGCCGACTTTCTGAACTTTGCTCCCGGACGCAAGCCGAGGTTCCACATCGCATATAAGATGCGACGATGGACCGGTTTCAAGCCGTCGCGAACATCCGGCAAGGCGCGCGAAACAATTACACTCATCGCGTAATCAAGATATGACCGACGCATCTCATCGATAATGGGCTGATCTTCAACCGTACCAAGATTGTTGTCATTAACAATCTCTTCTTCGTCTTTCTTTGGTTCTTTATCTTTAGCTTTCGCCATACTACAAAATTTAATTAGGTAAGGTATTCGGCAACTCGGGGCTTGCCGTCGGGGTGACTGACGGCGAAGTGGTTGCGGTCGGAGTGCCGATGACCGGCGCTTCAAGATTTTTCAAATCATTCTTAACTTCAGACAAGGTATCGCTCAATTCACTTTTAATGGAAGCGAAGTCCAATTTTTCCTGCTCGCTCGTACGTGGGAAAATATCACTTGCTCCTAAAATGCGATTCAGATTCGTAATCCAAATTCCGACTATCATGGCCATGACCACGCTCACTCCCAACCACATCACCAAACGTTTATTCTTATCTTCAATATGGCTCTGCGCGTGATGCTGGTGAGAGACGGAACTATGTCCATGAGCGACAGATCCGCCGGATAAAGCGACTGTTTTTAAAACAGCCGGTTTGCGGCTGCGACGCTTTGGGCTGACACTCTTTTTTGTATTTGTTTTTTTTGCAATACGGGGCATATTACATTTCCAAAACAATTAGCTCCATATCATCTTGCGGCAAATCTTTTTTCACAATCTTTAATTTTTCTTCCATACGCGGCTTAATAGCCAAAGCTTTAATGAATTGGTCAAGTGTGCCGAGGGGTTTTGAAAGTTTCAAGCCGGGCACTTGATAATGCATCGGGATAATAATGCGCGGTTCAATCTGGTTGATGACTTTTACGGCGGTCTGCGCATCAATCGTATAGACACCACCCACCGGAATTAACAAAATGTCGGTGCCCTCAAGACGTTCAAGTTGTTTGTCGTCAAGTTCATGCCCCAAATCTCCGAGATGCGCGATTGAAATATCTTCAAGTTCAAAACGGTAGATAATATTGTCGCCTCGCTCGCTGCCTTTGCTCGTATCGTGCCAGGAATGAATGCCGTCGATATATACTCCCTTTGTTTCATATTCACCTGCGCCGCGTACCAGAAACGGCTCGCCTTTGACGGCGTCTACATTATTGTGATCATCATGATCATGGCTGACGCTGACGATATCAGCCTCAAGCCGCGCCAGTTTCAAGCCGATTTTTTCAGGATGAAAGGGATCTGTAACAATAGTAACTTGATCTGCGCCGGATTTGCCCTGCAGGCGAAATGCAGCGTGTCCGAGCCAAGAAATCTGCATGGTAATTCAAGAATAATTAATAAAGAATACCTCTTAAATATACGCTAAAATCGAGCTTGTGTCAACGAATCAAACTTGATTTTCTGCCGATTTTATGCTGTATTTATTAAATCAGTCCAATACAGTATAATGGACATACACCGATATATCTTATGTACGACAATAATCGCATGTTGCAAGATCTTGAAGCACTACAGCACGGCGGCGCACCAAAGCGTCGACGTCGTTTTATGTACTGGCTCCTCATTGTAGTGGCATTTTTCGCGCTCATGTTCATTTTTTTCTACATAAAGAATTACTTTGCTCCGACTACTAAAGATTCATGGGTAGATCGCGTACCTCTTATTGGACAAGTTAAGCATCTCGCGGAAAGTTCGGATCGAGAACTCAAGGGCGAGGAACGCGACCGCATCAATATTCTGCTTTTGGGGATTGGTGGCAAGGGACATGATGGCGGACAGCTGACCGATACGATTCTCGCCGCGAG
>CAYUIC010000032.1:0-7769 GCA_964444675.1 uncultured Gammaproteobacteria bacterium
GAACCCGTGCTTCAGCCTTGGGAAGGCCGCGTACTACCATTATACGATACCCGCAATTTTTTATCTTATCTTAGCGTCAATTTATTGAATTGCGCATGATGTGGTATAATTGTATTGTCTTGAGTTAGAGACGTCAAGCTCAGCTTGATTTTTTATTTTAACACACATGAAACGATACATAGCCTTCACATTATTTTTAAGCATTATATTTTTACATATCATCCCGGTTCAAGCCGACGAACCTTCTACTAGCTTCCAATTTGAAGCCAGTGTGGGAGAAAACGGTTTAGAGCGGGATTTTTCATTTACGCCTTTTGACTCTCGCTTGCAGATTGGTATTCCGGCCGGACGGCTGAAAGCCCCGGCGCTCATCAAGCTGAGTGAAATCCACGAAGAGACAATCCCGCCCGCCGGCTTCAACCCGACGCCCATCATGTACCAAGTAGACATTCCGGCCGCCGCGTTTGTCGCGGGTCGTTACTATATCAGTATTGCCAGTTCGGGTTCAGCAGCTCACAAGCAGATTTATTTTTTTGACAAGAATTTTGCAGGCAACTGGCGGCCCCTGCCCACTAATGAAAATTTTGCCAAAGGAATCATCAGCAGTCATTTGACCTTGCCCTTTGTGCGCTTGGCGGTTTTTGAAAGCAAGACTGCCTTGGCTAAAGGTGAAGCCAGTTGGTATCGATATAAGAACGGCATGTTCGCGGCGTCGCCCGACTTTCCCAAAGGCACGCGTTTGCGCGTTATTAACAAAGATAATAAAAAGTCGGTTGATGTCATCGTCAACGATTTCGGTCCGGATCGCTCCAAGCATCCGAACCGTGTTATAGATCTTGATGCAGCGGCTTTTCAGCGCATAGCAAATCTCGGTCAAGGAACCATACAAGTGATGGTTGAAGTACTGAACGAAGATACAACAACTGCTCCGACCCCGCAGCCAAGCGTGAATGGCGAGCCGGTTATTTCCGCGACCAGCGCTTTGGTCTTTAATAGCGCCGATAAGAAAGTTTTGTGGAGCAAAGCACCGGACAGCGTCATCCCGCTCGCCAGTTTAACCAAACTCGTCGCCATCAAAGTATTTCTTGAAACAAAGCCGGATTTCAATAGAGTAGTCGCTTATTCTGTAAAAGACGAAGAACTGAATAATAAATACGTTCCGGCAAGCCAAAGCGCGCGCCTGCGCTTGCAAGACAAGGAAACCGTCCGGATAAAGGACCTGGTCTATTCATCGCTTATCGGTTCTACTAACAATACCGTTGAGAGTTTGGTAAGAGTTTCCGGCATGTCACGCGCCGCATTTATTGCACGCATGAATAGCAAGGTCAAAACCTTGGGCGCCACCAACACTCACTTTGTTGAACCGACCGGTCTATCGACTTCCAATGTTACGACCGCGAATGATTATGCTATAATAGCAAGAGATGCATTTTTAAATCCGATCATTGCCGAGGCTACCACGCAAAGCTCTTATTCATTTACGAGCATCAACAAGAAAATTGCGCGAAGCTTTAAAAATACCAACTTGATCGCACGCGAACAAGGTTCGGGATTGCTCGGTTCAAAAACCGGATACCTTATCGAAGCCGGCCATTGCTTGGTAACAAAATGGCCCACCGACAAGAATAAGAATTTGATTGTCGTAGTATTCGGCGAACCGTCGCGTCAATCAAGCATTGATGATACTAAAAAACTTTTGAATTTTGCCAGTAAACGCTTATAACATGATAACGCTCGAGAATGTTTCAAAAATTTATCCGCCAAATATCAAGGCGCTTGACCGCGTTTCTCTCACAATAAAACCTGGCGAGTTTGTTTCTTTGGTTGGACAATCCGGTACGGGCAAGACGACCTTGGTGCGCTGCCTGATCGGCGAAGAACGCCCTTCCGACGGTCATATTAAAATAGGTGATTGGGATATTACACGTTTAACAAAAAGCCAGATTCCTTTTTTGCGTCGCCAAGTTGCGGTTATTTTTCAGGATTTTAAACTCTTGCCCAAGAAAACCTTATACGAAAACGTTGCCTTTGCATTGGAAGTTTCCGGCAAGCCGACTTCAAAAATTAAATCTATTGTTCCGCAAGTAATGAAAATCGTTGGGCTGGGAGCCAAGATGAAGCGCTATCCTAACGAAGTGTCGGGCGGAGAACAGCAGCGCGCCGCTATCGCGCGAGCTTTGGTATATCAACCCAAAGTGTTGTTAGCCGACGAACCTACCGGAAACCTAGACTCTATCAATGCTCAAGAAATTATCGACTTGCTTAAGAAAATAAACGAATTCGGCACCACAGTGGTGTTGGTTACGCATAACAGGGATATCGTAAATCGTTTAAAGCGCCGAGTTATTACCTTGCATGACGGTCGGGTCATCTCCGACCAAGTCGTTGGAAAATATATTTTGTAATATGTTTATCTCTTTGTGGCGCGCCACCAAATTCAGCTTTCAAGATATTGCCCGCAATGTTTGGCTTTCGTTGGTAACGATCATTATCTTAATTTTGGCTTTTTTCTCTGTTAATCTTTTGCTTTCCGTACAAGTTATCAGTCGCGCGGCAATCGACACGGTGCGTGACAAAATTGACGTCAGCCTGTATCTGAAGACGGACTCGGCCGAGAGCGATATTCTCGCTTTGCGTGCGCAGATTTCAGCCATGGAAAATGTCCGGGAAGTCGTCTATATTTCCAAACAACAAGCTTTGGAAGATTTTCAGACCAAACATCAAAATAATCCTGATATCCTCGAAGCGTTGCGCGAATTGGACGCCAATCCCTTGTCGCCGAGTTTGATTATACGTCCCTATGATGTTAATAAATATGACGGACTTATCGCCGAGTTGAACAGGTTATCGAGTCCGGTGATTGAAAGCCGTAATTTTGATGACCATGAGCAGTTGCTCTCAAAGATCAATATGATTACGGATCGAGTCAGTCAGGCCGGATTTGTGGTGAGTATTCTTTTTATCTTTATCACCTTGTTGGTTATTTATAATACGATTCGCGTGGCGATTTATACGCATCGCACAGAAATCGGAATCATGCGTTTGGTCGGAGCTTCGGATTGGTTTATCAGGGCGCCGTTTATTATTTCAAGTTTGATATATACCTTAATTGGTTTATTACTGACAACCGTGATTTTCTACAGCTTCCTGTCCCTCTTGCAACCATATCTTGAAACCTTCTTTATGAATTATGATTTTAATATCATAGGTTATTTCCAGTCCAACTTTTTTCAATTCTTCGTGCTTGAATTTGCCGGAGCGGCTTTAATCAACATCGCCGCCAGTTTGGTTGCCGTGCGTAAATATTCAAATGTCTAATATGTTAACTCACGCGCAGGAATCTTTAATCAGATCGCTCAATACCAAGAAGGGCCGGACCGAATCCGGTTTTTGTCTTGTAGAAGGGGAGAAGAATGTTGCCGAAGCCAAAGAGTTTATTGAATTTACTTTTACGCCACAAGATTCGATAAAGTTTGAACACTTGGTCAGTACCGAAACCCCGCAGGCGATTGCTGCGGTGGCCCGTATTCCGGTTTCAAGTTTTGATGACATTTTAAAAAATAATATCATTGTTGTACTTGATGGTGTACAAGACCCCGGGAATGTTGGAACTATTTTGCGCCTATGTCTCGGTTTCAACGCTTCCTTACTATTGGTTGAATCGGCTGACCCTTCTAACCCTAAAGTAGTGCGAGCTTCTGCCGGAGCATTCTTTTCCGTTCCTTGGTTGTCGGTTAAACGTGATGACGCCCCCGAAACAATTGCCGAAATCCAGGGTATAGTATATAGACTTGAAAATAACAAAAAAGCCACTCAGGTAGATAAGAAGTTTGTTTTTCCCAAAAAAGGTAAGATTATTATAATTGCTGGTTCGGAAGGACAGGGTATTAGTCTTAGTATTAAAGGAGAATCTTTGGCAGTCCCGCACAGCGCCAAACTTGAATCTTTAAACGTGGCAGCGGCCTTGGCTATTATATTAGCTCACAGCTATTGACAAATATATATAAAAATTGAATAGCTATTTATTTAATATTAGCCAAAAAATGGCTATTTTTTTGTTATACTCTTGACAATATTTAAGATATATGCTATTATATAGTCATCACAGTACATTACATCTTCTCCGGATTTATTGTTAAGAACCTGTCGCTCATCAGCTGCGGCTATGGGGGATAGATTCTTAACAATAATCTAAATTTCTTAAGGAGAAAAATAAAATGAAAAAATTCTTTGTAGCATTTTCAGCAGTGATCGTTATTGCTTTAGTTGTGGGTTTCAGCTTTCCTATAAAAGGATTTGATAAAGTTGAATTACCAAACTATTCAAACTACGTTACTAAGATTGAAAGATCTCAGTTCGCAGTTGTAAAAGTTACTTTTAAACCGGAAATTAAGTATGTTGGACTTACAAGCTGCACTCCCTTGGGAATGCGTACAGATTATTTCTCTGTAAACGGCGAGTTTGTTTATAATGATTGCTTGAATATGGCCCAGCTATATGACAAGGATCACAAACTAATTTCAGTAATTCCGGTTAACTAATTTTAACCCTGTAAATAGAAATACCTCCTATAATCAAAGGTAGCATCACAAAACGATGCTACCTGTTTTTTATCCAGACCTCACCCCTAACCCCTCTCCAAGTTTCTTGGAGAGGGGAATTTATATTCAAAGTACACACAAGAATATTTGTTACACCCTTCTCCACCAAAGATGGAGAAGGGCTGGGGATGAGGTCTTCCAAAACAAAAACCCGCCTCGCTTAGGAGACGGGTTTTTAATACCGAGGTAATTACCAGCGGCGGTTGTTGTCGCGAGCCGGGCGTTCAGCCATCGGACGAGCTTCTGAAACATTGATGGTACGACCGTCAAGATCAGAACCGTTCAAAGTAGCAACTGCGTTAGCAGCTTCTTCTTCAGTAGCCATTTCGACAAAGCCGAATCCTTTCGATCGACCTGTAGCACGATCCATGATAATGGATGCTGATTCTACAGTACCGGCCTGAGCGAAGTGGTC
This sequence comes from uncultured Gammaproteobacteria bacterium, assembly GCA_964444675.1. GTDB lineage: Bacteria > Patescibacteriota > Patescibacteriia > Patescibacteriales > Patescibacteriaceae > Patescibacterium. Next base: position 5,017 of record CAYUIC010000032.1, read on the forward strand.
GCGCAAGCGATCATTCGTACAAGCAAAAGGGATTCCGCCGACAAAGAGTTTCTTAGCCATAGCCGAGAATTGTCTTAAGAATTAAGGTTGTAAGGCGACCTTCGTCATGTGATTCTCAAGAAACCCTGGGGGCTTTGGGAACGCGGAAACCGCTGAAACGTGAACGAGACACTTACAAACATTTAAAATCTAACAAGATTCAAAGCGCTTGTCAATCGAGGCTTATAAGGCGCTGTATTCTGCCGCCTTAGCCCAATCGATAATGTTCCAAAAAGCTTCGATATACTCAGCTCGCTTGTTTTGGTATTTGAGATAATATGCGTGTTCCCAGATATCAAGTCCGAGAATAGGAGTAAAACCAAGAGACAAGGGACTGTCCTGGTTCGGAGTAGAAATGATTTTCAACCCACCGCTCATGTTTTTAACAAGCCAGGTCCAGCCGGAACCAAAATGTGTTGCGGCCGCTTCTGAAAATTGGGTTTTAAAATTTTCAAAGTTTTCAAAATCTCGATTAATCATATCGGCTAAAGGTCCTTCGGGCCCGGCGCCGTTATTTATTTTTAAGAGAGTCCAGAAAAATGAATGGTTCAGATGTCCTCCGCCATGATTGCGCAGGGCAGTACGTATCTCTTCGGGTACAGAATCAAGATTTTTTAAAATGTCCGGCAGGGGAGTGTTGAAGAGTTCGGGATGTTTTTCCAGTGCCGCATTCAGTTTATCGCCGTACCTCTGATGCTGTTTGGAATAATGTATTTCCATTGTTTGAGCGTCGATAAAAGGTTCCAGCGCGTCAAAGCTATAGCCGAGTTCTGGTAAGCTGTACTTTTGCATAGAGTTCATTTTTATGTTTAGATATAGATGATTATAACACATGAAGAACAAAAAACGCATTATTGTCGGTTTATCAGGTGGAGTTGATTCATCAGTCGCTGCTGCTTTGCTTATAAAACAAGGCTATGAGGTCATTGGTGTTTTTATGCGCAATTGGTCGGAAGACGTGGGAGATTTTTCTTGCTCCTGGACCGAAGATTTGGAAGATGCTCGTCGCGTAGCGCAATTGTTGGGTATCCGTTTTTATGTATGGAATTTTGAAAAAGAATATAAGAAAGAAGTTATCGGATATTTTTTTCGCGAATACAAAGCCGGACGGACGCCCAACCCCGATGTCATGTGCAATCGTGAGATTAAGTTTAAATTATTTTTGAAGAAAGCGTTGGAATTCGGCGCCGATTACCTTGCCACGGGACATTACGCTCGCGTCGTTCATCGCGATGAAATATTTCACTTGTTGCGCGGCAAAGACGCCAATAAAGATCAAAGCTATTTTTTGTGCACGCTCGGACAAAAAGAATTAAGTAAGTCGTTATTCCCAATCGGCACTTATACAAAACCGCAGATTCGCGCTCTGGCAAAAAAATTGCAATTGCCCACCTTTGATAAGCCGGATTCGCAAGGCATCTGTTTTATAGGCGAAATCGACGTGCGGGATTTATTGCGCAGGAATATCACCATGAAGCCCGGAAATATTATTGATAGCGAAGGAAATATTCTCGGTAAACACGAGGGTCTTCCTTTATATACAATCGGCCAACGCGGTGGATTGGATATTGGTGGTAAGGGACCCTATTATGTTGTAGGAAGCGACCAGAAGAAAAATACCGTGATAGTAAGTAATAATGCGAATGATCCGCTACTGTGGAGAAAAAGCTGCGTTGTCGGAGAAATAACTTGGACGCACAAGATGCAGGTTCCGCAGCAGAGTGAAGTGAGTATTCGTTATCGCCATCCGGCGTATAAAGCTGACTTAACAGTATTAAAGAATAAAAAGATAGAAATTAATTTTAAAGAAGCGCAACGCGCCATCACGCCCGGACAATTGGCCGTATTTTATAAGGGTGAGGAATTACTCGGTTCGGCGGTGATTGAAAAAGTGATATAATACAGCTATGCGTCAAGAAATTGAAGTAAAAGCCCGGGTTAGAGACCTGCAAGCAGTTGAAGAAAAACTGCTGGCCTTAGGTTGTGTTATGTCCGAATCTCTCACACAAAATGACATTACCTTTTATATCAAGACAGATATTCCTTATGATCAGCTTGTACGCGGACAAAATATTTTGCGTATCAGACAGCAAAATGGAAAATCGATTTTTACCATAAAACAAACAGGCATCAATGACCTTGATAGTTTCGAGCGGGAAACACAGATCGCGGACCCGGAAGAAATGAGAGAGGCAATTTTATTGATGGGATATTCTGAAGCCGTACGAATCAATAAAGTACGCAAGAAGACAATGTATCAGGGTTATGAAATATGTTTGGATCAGGTTGAGAACTTGGGCAACTTTGTGGAAGTTGAAAAGATTACGGAAAATGAAGATCCGGAAAAAGTGCAGTCTGAATTATTTGAATTTTTAAAACAGTGTGGCGTCAGTGAATCAGATCGGGTACTTACCGGTTATGACACGCTGATATACCGTTTGCAGAACAATAAATAAAAATAACTACAAAACCCGCCTGATGGACACGGCGGGTTTATTTTTGGAGTTGTGCGACTCCTACTACAATAAAAATGAGCACAAGTATGATAACTACGCCAAATAAGATGTTTGATATATGGCGTCGGTAATTTCTAATGTACACAATAAGCTCCTTTCTGTTGGTTATTGAGTATAGCTCTTTTAATCTTTTGTGCAAGTTTTTATTTTTTCAGGTATTCTCTGACTATTTTTTCAACATCGCTGACATTCTCTGTC
>CAYUIC010000033.1:0-6750 GCA_964444675.1 uncultured Gammaproteobacteria bacterium
TCAATTCACAATACGATAATAACGGAAACAAGATAGGTACGGTCAACAATGAACCGCAAAAACCCCGAGAAATTATCATGCCTAATCTCAGCGTTTCTATTCCCGGCCTGACAAAATTTTCTAAAGTGGTATGTGATGAGAATAACCCAGATTGTTCAATCCCCTGGATTGCGGAATATATCGGCGCGATCTTTAATTACAGTATTCTGGCAATTGGTATATTGGCCGTTATTGTTATGATGATTGGCGGTGTTATCTGGCTTACAGCAGGAGCAAATTCAAGTCGTATTGGACAAGCAAAGGATTTTATAAAAAATGGCCTGCTCGGAACGGTTTTGGCACTCTGCTCTTATATGGCTCTTTTTATAATTAACCCTAACTTAACTATTTTGCCACCCATAGGCGTTGATTATGTAAAATACATCGATGTTGATCCAGAGGCCGTGGATCCATTGTTTGATGCTACCGAAGCCGCAAACGATAATAAGAAATATCCCAACACAGTTACCGGAGATCCAAAGGCCAAGGGCAAAACCAAGAATCAACAGTGTAAAGCCAATCCCTGTGACAATTGCGTAGTAACGGGTCTGCCTGTTAAAAACAACAACTATGTCAATAAAACCTTGAATGATAAGTTAACGAAGGTGACGAGCTCTGTGAGCTGGAGAATTACGGAAGCATACCCTTGTACTCAAAATCATCAATCCAGGTGTCATTATAACGGAAATTGCGTTGATATCGGTTTAACCTCCCCTAAAACATGTGCCAATTTCTTTACTCTTATTGCTGATTTTGAAAAAGCGGGACTTAAAGTTTTTAATGAAACAGGCTGCAAAGGAAGTCATAGCACTAAATTTGGAAGTGGTCCTCATATTCACGTTAGTTATTAATAAGTGGTATGCGAAAAAAAGTTATAACAATTTTTATAATAACAAGTGTCTTCGTACTATTTTTTGCTGTTCAAGCAAAAGCTACGGCTGTTGAAGGTTGCGCCTGGAGCTTTATGAAGGATAAAGATTATTGTTCAGATGAAAGTGGTGGCAATATCCCCACCACTGATGAAAGTTGTGCGGGAGATCCGCTACCAGGCAAACCAGCTTGTTGTTGTACAACAGCAGGCTGGCTCAAAATCAATTCACAATACGATAATAACGGAAACAAGATAGGTACGGTCAACAATGAACCAAAAAAACCACGTAAAGTTATTTTACCAACCTTAAGCGTTTCAATTCCTGAATTTCCAAAATTCAGCACAATAAAATGCGATGAAGGAAATTCTGATTGCTCAATCCCCTGGATTGCGGAATATATCGGAGCATTTTTTAAATATAGCATTTTAGCAATCACAATTCTCGCCGTTGTTGTACTGATGATGGGTGGAGCCATGTGGCTAACAGCAGCCGGTAATTCGCAACGAGTCTCGGAAGCTAAAACATGGGTTATCAATAGCTTAGGCGGCTTGATCTTGTCATTAGGTTCTTTTCTTTTACTCAATACAATTAACCCTGACCTAACAACTTTAAAAAGTATTAATGTTAAATATATTAAACTAATAGATTTACCGGAAATCCTTATTGATCCAGTAGAGGTGGAAAAAAACATGAAATCAGGCGAAAGAATACCACTCGGAAAGTATTGCGGTTGCATTGAATGGAAAAAAACCAAAGCAACTACAACCTTAACAACAGCGGCCGCCATAGACGAAGCTGTAAAAAAACTGCATCCAACTGGCCCTCTTAATGGCTTGGGGAACGTCATTCTGGCTGCTGCCAATGAAACAGGAATTGATCCAGCCTTCTTTTTAGGCAATGCAAAAAAAGACAGCGACATGGGGACATCGGGAGCCGGTAAAACCAACCTTAACCCTGGCAACATTACATGCTATGACAATAAACCGATGGAAGTGTGCAAAAAATATTCCAGCGGATGTAACGGTAACTGGGTTACCTCTGCCTCCTGGTCTGATGCCGTCAAATATTATTTTTGTTTTATGGCCAATAGTAAAAACATGGGCGGAGCCAAAACAATCCGCCAGATGATATCAACCTATGCTCCTCCGTGCATGGAACAAAGACCGGGCGGTGCTGTATGCGGAAATGATACGGCCTCCTATATAGATTACGTAACATCGGTGATAGCGATGTATAATACCGCCGCTACGCAAAATGATGGCTCTGAGGGCAAGAGTTGCGATTGCTATAACCCTTGCGACCGTTGCGCGCAAGCGGGCGAAAAATGCTGTACACCTAAGAAATAATATGCGTTTTATAATATTAAGTATCGCCATATTAATCATACCCTCAATTTCTTATGCCGCTGAAGAATGCCAGTGGACCCAATTTCCAATTGGCAGCTCCTGCGGACAAGTACTTGATAGTAATTGGAAGATTAAAGAATGGATGCAAGGCAGTAGTAACAAATGCCAAATGGAGACAAAGCCATCGGCAAAAGCCGATATTAACACTCTGTGTTGTTGTCATGAAGTGAATTCTCAAAAAAAACCATATACAAAAATTATTATTATCGGGTCGTTGATTGCTATTTTTGGAGTTATAACAATAATATCTTTTGCTGTAAGAAAAAATGAAAATTCATAATATGAAAATAGTCTTAGGTCCTTGGATGCAAAAAATATTTTTTATAGTCTTTTTTCTGCTCGCTCCAGTAATCGCGGAGGCCGCAGGATGCTGCCAGGTAAACGGAAGTACGGGACCAATTTCTGCAATAATGACCGAGGATGAGATTACTTGTGATCAAAAAAATACCGAAAATAGCGTGGCGGTATTCATGCCCGATAAAGTGGCTGATCAAGAGGGAATTAATTGTGTGGAGAAGAAAGTTGATACTGGCTCTTCGCTACCGAAAATTTCCAACCCTCTTGCAGCGCCCAATCTATCAGTTTCAATACCAGGTTTTACCAGCTTTGGAAAAACAACCTGTACAAATTCAGAGTGTATCAGCCCTTGGCTCGCAAACTATATTGACGGCCTCTATCGCTACGGAACGGGTGCAATAGCCATTCTTGCAATTATTACGATGATGATTGCGGGCGTCATCTGGCTCACCGCCGGTGGCAAAGAAGAACGAGTAGCTGATGCCAAACAATGGATTGGTGGCAGTCTTATGGGTCTCTTAATCGCGTTGAGCAGCTATATGATTCTACGTGTTATTAATCCTGCCCTAACCACGCTCTCCCCTATAAAGATTGCTTACATCGGGAAAATAGACTTGGATCAAATATTGCCACCAGAGGATCTTACACCCCAATATACTAGTCCCAGTCTACCATCGACCAATCTTGGTACGGGTTTAGGAAAATATAAGCTTCCCGTCCTTTATCAAGGCAGGTTCTCATCACAACTGAAAAGCATGGGTAGCGCAGGCTGCGGCCCAACCTCACTAACTATGGTGTTAAATTACTATGGAGATAATAAGTCCGCAGTGGATGTTGCCAAAGAGTGTCAAACAGCCGGTTATTGGGGAAGCAATGGATGGACACAAGGTATGCCAGGCTTTAAAAAAATGCTTGAAAAAAGCAATCTTCAAACAAAATCAGTGGGACCGGGCAGCAGCATTGAAGACGCATTGGCGCTCTTACAGTATGGCCCCGTTATCGCTAGTATGACGTCTGCTAATGGTTGCAAATGTGTCTACCCGCGAGGAAACGCTCATTATGTCGTCCTTACCGGTTATGAGAATGGAATAGTATACGCGAACGACCCGAACGAAGCAAACCATAGTAGAAATTGGGGAGGACAAATTATTGATACGGCGAAACTAGAGCTTACTACCATAAAAAAATGTTGCAAAATAAATGCCGGAGCAATTACTGCATATAAATAAATGTTAAAAAAAATCATTGAAATCGCCATTGTAATCTGCCTCGGCTATGCCGCATTTTTAGTGACGACCGAGGACGGAGCATACTGGACGCGCTTTAAATTATATCGACAACTCCTCACCAAGCCGATTGAAAAAATCCGCGACGATTATTCCAAGAAAGATTGCAAACAATTCAGCGATATTGAAAAAAGCAAAGGTTATTTTGAAGCCTTTATCACCGGTTATTGTAAGCCACAAAGCGAAGTGTATGGGAGCAGAAAAGACTTTCTCTGCGCCGTGGCGCTTAACTGTTCCTGCCCGATTGGCATTGATGAAAAAACACCATGCTCATCAAATTCCATGCGTTGGAACGCCTGTATTGATTTTGATGAAAAAACCATGCTCTATTGCAACCAAACAGCTTCAAGTTTAAAACCGGAAGACGGACATGTAGCGGCTGATTGGAATTGTTTTCCCAAAAGTACTCCCTTGAAAATCGAAAATAAAGATTATCAGGTAACCGATAAAGGCGGGGCGATAAAAGGCAGACGCTTCGATATCTGGTTTAATGACTGCTCGGCCGCTCTCAAAGCAACCGGAATCTACAAGGTCGCTATCCCAAAATTATGATTTATTTCACCAAGTACGCCGAACAAAAATTCGAGCTCCTTAACGCCCACAAAGTATATATTCGCAAAGAAGAAGTTGAACGCGTTGTTGCCTCGCCTGAGAAAAGCGGCAGAATCGGCACTTTGGTTACCGCTGAAGCCGGCACTATAAAAGTCGTATATCAGAAAGAACCGAATCTGAAAAAAATCATTACCTTTTATCCCGTATGAATTACGATATAGAATCAAATATTTTAAGTTGGGAACTTGGTTCCGGAAAAATAGTGAAAGTGCTCGAACTCGGCAATTTCATCATACATCTCTCCGGAGCAGGCAAACCGATACTCATTGAAATTCTGAACGCTTCAAGTTTCAAAACAAACCTGACCAATGCAAAATTATTAAAACAAATGAGCGAGGCGGTATAAAAAAACAACTTGTATAAATACAGGTTGTTTTTTTAAGGAACTGTTTATCTTACCATTTACGCAAATAAGGAAAATCAAGAAAATCAATTTTTTCAAAATCTTTTGCCTGATTGGAAACGGTTTGAGGTTTTTCTATCATGGCGAATATGGCATGAATCCAGAATAATCGTCTGATAAAATCAATTTCCAAGCTGGTTGTTGCTGAAAATAGTTCATTTAATTCGTTCGAATACTGTATCCGCCCGGGCCATATTGGATAATTACTGCTATCTCTAATATCTTCCAGGCGAATAATTTCATTTTTCAATAATCGTTCATATTTTTCTCCGCCTATCTTCAAAAGAACTTTATTTATTATTTCATGAGCCTTGCGATCTTCATTGTGATAAAACCAACTATCGGTATATCTACTTTTATCCGCTGCGCGAGAATAGCTGCCGCACAATAAAAGCATCAAACCTTTAATGGTTTCACTGGTTAGATTATTTTCATCAACAACAATGCAATTATTTGGTATTGGAAAATAATTTATTCCATCGACACTGTCAACTGTTTTTTTCCATTTGCCGCTTGGCATTTCATCTTTCGGCAGCGTTACCACAAAACCAAGGAAGGGTTTTGATACCGAATCAATTGAACTGATGGCTCCCCCGTCCGGACGGGCCAAGGTCAAATTTTTCTTTAGAAACTCGGCAACCTGGATTGCTTCTTCTACCGAACTTTTACGAGCTATATCTTCAGTAGCCTTAAGGCATTGTTTCATAATACTCCTGCGCATAGAATCAAGATTAACAATCACACTGCTATCCTGATCCTTTTTTTCCGGTTTACGCATCTGCTTTCCCTTGTCCTGATTTGAATCGCTTGCCTGAGGCGCATCACCAGTGTAAGTAATATAATTTTCGGGTGGTGGGCTTACGAAGTTCTGCTGTGTTTTTGTTTTTGTTAGATAATACAAAACGCAAATAACAAGTAACATCATAACGAACGCTAAGCCCTTGATAATTCTGTAGCTCAAGTTAGTGTTTTGGCTCATTAGGTTTTCCCCCTATAATTTAATTTTTAATGTATTCCAATTTCCCTATTTAACTACATATTTATTGAAAAGTCAAGGATACCAAAACACCGCCCCGAAGGGCGGTGTTGTTTTTCTCTTATGCTTCAACGATGATTCTGAAGCCGGTACCGGCCGGAATCGGACGTCCGATAATAACGTTTTCCTTAAGACCTTCAAGTCGGTCGATCTTACCGGTAATTGCGGCGTCGATCAAGACTTTGGCGGTTTCTTGGAAAGAAGCGGCTGACAAGAAACTATTGGTTGAAAGCGATGCTTTGGTCATACCCATGAGCAACTGCTTTCCGATAGCAATCTTCTTGTTCGCCTCTTTAGCCTTGGCGTTTTCACGGTCAAACATCAGTTTCTCAATAACTTCGCCCACCAAGAAATCAGTTTCGCCCGGATCCTGAATATAAACGCGGGAGAACATCTGACGTGCGATGATTTCAATATGTTTGTCGTTCAAAGGTTGACCTTGTGAAGAGTAAACGTATTGAATTTCTTTCACGACATATTTCTGTGTTGCGGCGATTCCACGCAATTCGTAGAGCTGTTGCAAATCAAGAGATCCGTCTGTTAACTGGTCGCCGATAACAACTGAGGCGCCGTCTTTGACCCAAATGTTGAAGGTACGCGGAACGATATATTCGCGCACTTTTTCAACTGGAGCAATGACTTTCAGGTACTTTTCTTCCAACTTAACTTTACCGGGACGATTGGCTTTGATAGTGACGGTTCCGGCTTTAAACAACGGAGTATCTTTCTTAACCTTGTCACCGTCTTCAACCAATACCTCAACTTTCGCCTTTTTCTTCTTTACGCCTTTTTCTTTCGG
>CAYUIC010000034.1:0-6715 GCA_964444675.1 uncultured Gammaproteobacteria bacterium
CTATCCGCACCGAAAAGATTCGGGTTTTGCCTTAAATCGCTTACAAGTGTTGTGCGCGGTTATTAACAAACGAACCAAAATAAATATCACGGCGCAAGATATTATCGTCAATATTGTCGGCGGACTTGAAGTTGATGATCCCGGGATCGACGCCGCGGTTGCCGCCGCAATTATTTCTTCAATGCAAGATAAGCCAGTTAATAAAAAAACTCTCGTTTTAGGAGAGATCGGTTTGGGCGGTGAAATCAGACCGATCAGTAAACTGAGTCAACGCTTGAAAGAGGCTGAAAAACTCGGTTTTAAAACAGTACTCGGCCCGGGCGATATTAAGAATCTTAACGATTTGATTTCGAAACTTTTTTAAGCTTTGACTTCCTCCACTTGGCGATTTCGGCATGGTTGCCCGATAACAATACTTTAGGCACGCTATATTTCTTAGACCCGAACTTCAACACTTCGGGTTTTGTGTATTGCGGATATTCGAGCAGTCCTTCTTCAGAATGTGATTCGCTGACAATGCTCTCGGTATTGCCGAGTACTCCGGGAATGAGCCGGGCGATGGAATCCATCACAGTCAAAGCGCCGAGTTCTCCCCCGCTCAATACATAATCGCCAATAGAAATTTCTTCATCGACCACATTGAGAACCCGTTCATCAATACCCTCATATCTGCCACAAATAAATACCACAGATGGCACAGATGCTGCGTATTTTTTTGCCATCTTTTGATTCCAAGTTTTACCTTTTGCGGAAAGTAAAACTATTTTTTGATTCTTGATTTTCTTTAAACTTTTTAATGCTTTATAAATTGGCTCGGCTTTCATAAGCATGCCCGCTCCTCCGCCGTACGGCGTATCGTCCAAAGTCTTGTGTTTGTCAGTGGTCCAATCGCGTAAGTTATATGCTTCGACCTTAATCAATTTTTTCTTAATCGCGCGCCCCAAGACTCCGGTGTTCATATAACCGGAGATAAGTTCGGGAAAAATTGTGAGAACGCGAAACAGCATACGGGAAAACAAAACCCCGCAGGGCGGGGTTTTGTTATTATTTATATTGTGAGATTTTCAATCGCAGAAGTGTCGAGCGGATCCTCAAGATTGTCTTCTTTGCGGATACGCGGAGCTTCGGTGCGTTCGGTACGTTCCTTGCGAACGTGAGTTGAACCTTCCGGTTCATGAATCTTCAAATTAACGCGGGCGTTATTCTTTGCTCCGACGATCTTCAAGAGCGTGCGGATGGCTTGCGCGGTCTGACCGCGGCGGCCGATAACATAACCCATATCTTCCGGATTGATTTTCAGTGTAAGCAGAACGCCCATTTCATCAACGGTGCGGTCGACCTCGACATTTTCCGGGTGGCCAACGATCGCTTTAACGATCATTTCTAAGAAAGCCTTGTCTTGCATGTCTGACATATTGCTAAAGTGCTTAATAGTAAGTTTCTTTATTATAGCGTATTAAAATGACCTTGTCAATGCTTATTTTTCTTATTGACGCGAGCTTTGACGCGTGCTTAAATAAGGCCAACAGTAAATTAAAAACTAAATAAAACATCATGTTAGACATCATTTTAGAAGACAGCAGAATAATATTAATATTTGCCAAAACCTTCTTTAATGAAGGTTTTATGAAAAATCCAAAGGTACTACGAATCGTTAATGAAGTTTACAGCAATTATGGAGCCTTCAATCTCGGTGAAGAAAATCTAGGCTTTAGCGATTGCCTTAAATTTGTTTCGAAAAATCAGGAAACAGTTATTTATGAATGGCCATTACCTGAGCAGATACGGCATGATTGTCACTGTATTGGTTCATCATTTGAAAATAATTGTCCTTCTTGTCAGGACACTAAAGTTATTTGGAATGTTGATGCAAATTTTCTTGAAATATTTATGGCGACCATCTACATATTTTTATTCTACGAAATAGAGATGAAAACTCCTGATCCAGAAGAAAATCCTCATCAGACTTTTACTCTTGATCTTGTTGTTGGGAAAAAGGGTAAGGCTGTAACTCATGGTTACATTTATCCTCCCCTGCATACATTCTTAAAAGAATGCAGTGAAAAGGTCGGAAAACTTTTGAGAGAATATGTAAAGAGTGAGATGCAAAGAATGAACGATTATATTCATGGAACAAAAGATTCATCGATCAGGGCTGATATTCATGGCGGCCAAATATTATTAGCAGTCTCCGGCGCCGGCAATGCTACATATATTTCTTCAAATTTTGAAGAACGAATGTATATGAACAAGGCCCGAATTGAATGCCATAATGTTGATGGATGTATGCAGCAATTTCTTCTTATTATCGGTCTTATTGCTTTAAACACATTTTATAGAAAGCAGGTGAAAAATGATTGATATTATTCTGAAAGAACTTGAAATCACATTAATTTTTTCTTCAAGTTTTATCAACGAGGGCTTTCGTAAGCAATGGAATAATCATAAAGATAACAAGAAAGGCCTCTTTATTGTTGACAATGAATCTCTTGGTTACAACTCATGTCTTAAGTTGAAATCCCATTCAAAAGAAAATGTAATATACACTTGGCAGTTACCAAGCCAAAAAGAAAAACCTTGCCATTGCGTGCAATTTGAACCGATTGAACGTCCATGCAGACAATGCAACGATACAAGAAAAGTGATAGGTACGAATTTCAGCGATGTTAATGATTTCCTTAATACCTTGAACTCCTTATTTAAGGAATTTATGCTACGTTACCCGAACCCGGCTGAACTCGATAATCAAACGTTTGATTTATGCGGATCAATGCTCGCTGAAAGCGGACATATCTATCCTTCGTTAATAGAATTCATCAATAATTGCGATGAAGGAATATTAAAGGAAGTTGATAGTTATGTTTCAAAGGAAGTTGAAAGGATTAACGCACACATCTGGGGGAAACATAGCTCGTTGCAGATAAATGTAGAGAGAAATTATTTTCTTTTTTATCTGGGCGGCGGCACGCACCTTGAACTTGATAAAGGCGAAACCCACGGAGTGAGGACTTTTTCTTTGCACAATGTTGATTATAATATAGAGTTTTTTATTCTTTTGATCGGCATTCTTGCTCTTAATACTTTTTATAGAGAGCAGGTGAAGGATGGTTGATATTACTCTAACTGGCAAAAAAATGAATTTCCGTTTTGACCCAAGCTTTTTTGATAAAGACTTTGAAGCTCTGACTCACTTGAGTCACGACTCCTACGGTCCCTTCAAAGGCGCTGAAATTCTTGGCTTTGGTAATCGTATTAAACTAGTTACCAAAACTAAAAGTACTATCTTATACCAATGGGAATTTCCTGTGGAAATGAAGGACGGCCAACTTCTGCGTCCAGATAAAAATGAAATATGTCAGCTGTATGCGACAATTGAATGGTTGTTCAACTACACTTTTGATGACCGTTTCAGAAATCCAGATCTTACTCCAAACCAAAGCTTCTCGCTTTATCCTATGTTTGAATGTAATGGCTGGATTTATCCCCCACTTCTTAAATTCCTTCAATACTGTCCGGAAAACTTGCTCAAAGAACTTAATGATTATGTTTCGAAAGAAACAAATCGAGTTTATGAATATGTTTGGGGAAAGAGAGATTTTCTCCCGACCAAAATTCGTAACAATAGTTTCTATATTAAAATACTAGACAGTTCAGATAGAAATTTCTGCATGGGAGATCGTAGCTATAAAGGCATGAAAGGATTCACTAATCATAATGCTGATAATCCCCTAGACTGCTTTTGTTTACTTTCGGGAATTCTCGCATTAAATACGTTCTTCAGAGAAAATGAAAAATTATAAATATAACAAAAAACAGGACTGAGGATCCTGTTTTTTAATTGCTTATTATCTTAGCGGTATTTCGAAGCTGACTTTAAAACCAAAATCTCTACCTCGACTTTCAGCCCAAATACGACCGTGATGCGCTTCAACAATTAATTTGCAGGCATAGAGTCCAAGTCCAAAACCTTCCTGATCATTATCCGGCACATCACGGCGTTCGAATTTCCCGAAAATATCTTCGACATGCTTCTTATCAATGCCCGGCCCTGTATCGATTACAGAGCATTGCAAAAGATTATTTTTTTCCTCCAATACCAAAGTTATTGAACCGCGCTTGGTATATTTAATTGCGTTATCTAAAAGATTCAAGATTAGCTGCCTCATCATCAATTCATCGGCGTGGATATTTTGAACTTTTCCAGCAATCTGCAAATTCAACTCAAGGTTTTTAACTGTTGCCTTTGGTTTTATTTCCTCTGCTATTTCTGTTATGAGCTTGGATATATTAAATTGCTCTTTTTCAATATGAAAATTTTTCTTACTTTCAAGCTGAGAAACGCCGAGCATGTTTTCCACTAATCGCAGTAAGCGTTCGTTGGCTTGATACACCGCAGTCATCGCCGCTTCTTGGCGCTTATTTTCAATCTTACCAAAATCTCCATCAAGCAACATTGAAATGTAGCCGCGCATAATCGTCAACGGCGTGCGCAATTGATGCGATGCCAAAGCAACAAAATCCGCTTCGCGGGATTGGTTCGGCTTCTTGAATTGGCGATAGGCTACGACAATAATTACGACCACCAAAGCGGCCATGGTAAGAATCTCAAGCGCTATAAGCATTTCATAACTCATGATTACAGTATAGCAAAAAACAGCCCCGTTGAGACGGGGCTGTTCTTAGTTTGCTTAGAGCGAGAAACGGATAAACTTTTCTATAGTTGCGCCGTTTAAGATATCTTTAACTTTCTTCTTATCGTCTTTGATGTATTCCTGATCCAAGAGACAAACCTCTTCATAATATTTATTCATTTTGCCGACCAAAATCTTATCAACCATTTCGGCAGGCTTGCCTTCCTTGATAAGTTGTTCGCGGTAAATATCTTTTTCCTTATCCATTTCGGCCGGATCAACTTCGCTTGAATTCAAATAACGCGGGTTGGCAGCCGCAACGTGCATGGCAATATCCTTGGCCAAATCAGCCGAATTCGGGGTGCTCAAGGCAACCAATACTCCGATATTTCCTTGCGGGTGGGCATAGCCTGCAACCGTTCCGTTGGAAGTCAAATGGGCAAAGCGGCCCAGTTCAATTTTTTCTCCGATAACGCCGGACAGGTGTTGCAAACTTTCTTCAACCGAAGAACCGTCCTCAAGCTTAAGGGCGAGCACCGCTTCTTGCGTATCTGCTTTAGCGGCGGCGGCGGCTTTCAAAATATTATTTTGCAAATCGCTGAATTGATTATTACGGACGACAAAATCAGTTTCGGCATTCATTTCCAAAAGATATCCTTCATTGCCCGCTTCAGCCAACACTAAAATGCGTCCTTCTTTGGCTTCACGATCACCGCGCTTGGCGGCTTTGGCAATACCTTTCTTGCGGAGGATTTCAATCGCCTTTTCAAGATCGCCGCCGGATTCGGTCAGGGCGTTCTTGCAATCTACAATGCCCGCGCCGGTTCGGTCGCGGAGCTCTTTGATGTGTTCCATATTTTTATTTTAAATTTTTGAAATTTATTCTTTGGAAGCTGCTTCAGTTTCTGCCTTGGCTGCGGTCGCGTCAGTGCGAGCGGCGTTAATCGTATCTTTGAGCAATCCTAAGATTAAGGTGATGGCTTTGCTTGCATCGTCATTGGCCGGGATTACGTAATCGATGCCGGTCGGATCGACGTTGGTGTCGCAAACAGCAATAATCGGAATGCGACGTTTTTTGGCTTCTGCCAAAGCGGTTTCTTCGTGTTTGATGTCCCAGATAAAAATAATATCGGGAGTGCGGTTCAATGTAACCAATCCGCCGACGCTCATTGAAAGCTTGGCAATCTGACGGTCAAATTGAATGCGTTCTTTTTTAGTATATTTTTCCAACTTTCCGCTTTCTTTCTTTTCGAGCAAATCAACATACATGCGGATCGAGTTGCGGATAATGTTGAAGTTGGTCAATGTTCCGCCCAACCAGCGTTCTGAGATATATGGCATGCCGCATTCTTTGGCAGCATCGCGCAAGTGGTTTTTAACCTGAGTCTTTGTTCCGACGAACAAAACATTCTTGCCCTCACTAACCGAACGGCTGATAAAAGCCAAAGCTTTTTCAAGCTGGGTTAAGGTCTTTTCTAAATCGATGATATGAATCCCTTTGCGGGCTTCAAAAATAAACGGCTTCATCTTCGGGTGCCACTTGTATGTTCTGTGGCCGAAGTGCATGCCGGCTTCTAACATCTCTGTCACGGATGGCAGAGATAAACTTTTGTCGTTTTTCATATTTTCCTTTTATTCCTCTGCCCCTTATCATCTCGCCGAAGCTTTTGCCAAGGCGGAAAGTCCGCCTACGTCCGCTAACGCGGACTACGTCGAGACAAGGAAAAACCAATGGGGCATGAGAGATTGTTAATAAAATTCAACCATGCAAAGCATGATTGAGCTTGTATTCTAAACTATTTTAGTTAATCTGTCAATATTGAAATCATTAAGATTTATTGCTGTAATAGAGATAATATAAATAGGGGGATGTATGTTCTTTACAGACAAATTAATTAAGCGTTATGAGCCGCTTTCCTTAGATATTCTGTTTCTCTCTGTTAATAAAAATCCGCTAACAAACTATATGCCGATTGATTACAGGGAAGATGAAGAAACGGGGCATCATCGTAAAAAATTTATTTATGGATTATGCCAAAGAGTATCATTTAATGGTGGATTAAGAATAGGAGAGGTTGAACGAT
>CAYUIC010000035.1:0-6124 GCA_964444675.1 uncultured Gammaproteobacteria bacterium
TTGAACGCTAATTAAAAAATAAACTTGGTATCAAAGTCAACAAACGCACTATTCCTAAAAGTTATCATGATATTGAAGTAACGTATCAACTTTTTGCCACAGAAATAACTGACGGGATTTGTATTTACTTTACAAGAAAGTACTTTAAAGGAAAACACAAATCAATCATGGAGCACAGCAAAAAGATCGGTAACGAATTTTACCAATTAATCAATGCCTCATAAAACAACAGAGCCTTTTCATCGGCTCTGGTTTTATTTTAAATATTTTTTCTTGCCTAATTCTTTCGGGAAATAGTCTTGGTTTTCCTTGTAATCAAAATTGGGACTATATTTATAATCTTTGCCATAGCCAAGATCTTTCATTAAAGAGGTCGGTGCATTACGAAGATGAAGCGGTACGCCGAGATTTGAGGTAGCTTGCGCATCAGCTGCCGCAGCTTGATACGCGGTATACAGATCATTAGATTTCTCGCACTTGGCCAAGTACACAACAAGCTGCGCTAAAATCACATTACATTCCGGCATTCCCAAACTATGGCAGGCTTGATAGGCGGCGTTGGCTTGTTCAAGCGCGCGGGAGTTGGCCAACCCGACATCTTCCGATGCAAAACGGACTAGACGCCTTGCAACATACATCGGATCTTCTCCGGCTTCTAACATGCGTGCCAGCCAGTATAAGGCAGCATCGGCGTCCGAACCGCGCAACGATTTATGAAGCGCCGAAATGATATTATAGTGCTCTTCTCCGTCTTTATCATATAAAAGATGAGATTTCTGAGCGGCTTCTTTGATAGAATCAAGCGTAATGTGACTATGCATGACACTGGCCGCTTCTAAAATGTTTAAAGCCGAGCGTGCATCGCCTTGAGATAATTGCACGAGCATAGTAATCGCTTCTTCATCCGCTGTAATATTTTCCGGCAAACCCTCGGTATGATTATTCAAAGCTTGCTTGATGATATTTTTGATAGCATCAGCAGACAGGGATTTTAAAACAACAACACGACAACGTGATAATAACGCCGAGCGGATTTCAAAGCTGGGGTTTTCGGTTGTTGCGCCGATCAAGACAATTGCGCCTGATTCAATGTGCGGTAAAAGCGCGTCTTGTTGCGCTTTGTTCCAACGATGAATTTCGTCAATAAATAAAATTGTCTTCTTGTCCAAAATCTGATTTTCTTTGGCGCGATCAATTGTCTTTCGTAAATCTGCAACGCCCTGCGTAACCGCGCTAAAACGCACAAAGTCGGCGTCGGTCGCATTAGCAATAATTAAAGCAAGCGTTGTCTTTCCCGTGCCCGGCGGACCCCAGAAAATTAACGAGGGCAAATTTCCCGATTCAATAGCATGCCGAATCAGGGTTCCGGTTTTAGTTATGTCGTCTTGGCCGAAAAAACCTTCTAAGGTTTTGGGTCTCAGCCTATCGGCCAGAGGCGCTGTGAGTTTGCTCGTTTTCATACGACTGTATAGTAGCAAATAATCGCAAATAGCGCTCGGCAGCGTTTTCCCAATTAAACTGTTTTGCTTGTATAAGCCCTTTTTCCCGCAAATCTTGAGCTAGTTCATTGTTTATCAAAACCTGTTCTAAACCAAGGGCAATAGAACTTGGATTATAGGGATCGATTAAAATTCCGGCGTTCCCCACCACTTCCGGTAAGGAAGAAACTCCGGCGACTACGACCGGTGTGCCGCAAGCCATAGCTTCTAAAGGCGGAAAACCAAAACCTTCGTAAAAAGACGGATAGGCAAAAACTTGAGCAAGACTGTATAAAAATGCTCGTTCGTTTTCCGGAACATAATCCAAAATCTTAATATCGTCTTTATATGGAGACTCTTTAATTAATTTAAAAATTGGCGCGGATTTCCAACCTCGGCCTCCGGCCAAAACTAATTCCAAATCGCCTTGATGTTTTTCCTTTAATTGATTAAAAGCTAAAACCAAACCTTCAACGTTTTTTCTCGGTTCTAAAGTAGATAAAAATAATATAAACGGTTTAGTCAGCTTATACTTTGTGGCGACGGCTGCAATCCCCGGATCATTCTTGTCATAGACTTTAAAAGACTGATCAATGCCGCTCGGTATAACGCTGATATGTTCGGGGTTAACTTTACAAAGCGCGGCCAAAT
Source organism: uncultured Gammaproteobacteria bacterium (assembly GCA_964444675.1). Classification (GTDB taxonomy): domain Bacteria; phylum Patescibacteriota; class Patescibacteriia; order Patescibacteriales; family Patescibacteriaceae; genus Patescibacterium. Next base: position 2,130 of record CAYUIC010000035.1, read on the forward strand.
CTCGTTTCGTATGCTCGGAAAAAACAACAATCTTATCAAAACGTCTAACCAAAAGCTTCACCATAACAAAGCTGTGCCACAAGTTTTTCCACCAGCTAAAAAATCTCGGTTCAATTAAAAAGGAAATGTCGTGCACGGCTAAAATTGTCTTAACATTTTTCGAGACCGCCATGTAATTGATATGCGGCATGAAAAAAATATCAACTTTTTCACCAACCCATTTATCAAAACGCGGGCGTCTCAGCAACCAAAGTAGCGGATAGTTTAAAATCCTGTTTGGGATTTTTTTTCTAATAATTTTAACATTAGGAAAATTAAACTTAGGATCCCTGACTTGAGAAAAAGAATTATATAACAGAATATATTGATTCTTATCATCAATCTTAAAGAGCGCATTAAGCAAACGGAAGATATATTCCGATACTCCGCTGTAGCGCGCGTCCATTAAAGGACGGATGTCGATAAGGATGGTCATGACTCGAGAGCTTTCTTATATTCTTGGAAAATTTCATCAGCTAAAACTTCAATGTCTTCTCGAACTGCTTTTATTTTTTCAGGATAAAAATCATCAGTTCTTTGCGTCATCGGGCTATTGCGTTGGTTCATCTTTCTTGTTGTGCCGCTTAAATCACTTTTTTTCCAAAAAGCGAGTCCTCCGCCGGTATCTGCGCTATAAACCTCAGTACCAAGTCTGTTGTTAATTCCTTCAACATCACCTTCACTAATTGTATCAGCGACTGCTATATCATACTTAATGCCACGGTCTCGTAAAACTTGAGTTAAGGGCTCTAGTCTTCCTCCGGTCGACATATATTCACTAACAATAAGTGCTGAATGTTCAGCATCCGGCAACTCAACTTTATGTTTATCTAAAAATGAATCTAGCACTAAGAAATATTCAAGTTTCGGAAGGCCCGGCTTGTTACCTGCTAAAAATAACATTTTAAGCTTATCAAATCCTCTCTCTTCATAAATTTTGTTAATTACTGCACTTAACAGTAATGCGGGTATTCTGCCCGAGGCTTCATCCCCAATTATTAATGAATAAGAACCGGATTCTATTTTCTCTTTCATTTTTTCAATTAACTCTGTCACGGGTTCTTTAAGTACAAGCATCCTATCAATTTTTACTTGAGGATTTTCTGTGTGTTCTAAATTTGTTATTTGTTCTTGAAACATATCTTTACTTGTTCAGAATCAGATACTCTCCTTCACTAATAATTTCTAGATTCCCGTCAACAAATGTAAGCGCGGAATTATCATCAAGCGCATAAATTATTCCCGGAATATCCTTGGCAATGCTTTCTAAATAATCTTTAGAAGCACGAGTAAAGTGAGGTGAATTAAAATGTGGTCGTACATAAAAATCAACAAGTCCGAGTCCTTTTTCAGTTTTATAACCAAAGTTTTCTTCGTAATATATTTGTTTATCTTTACTACTCAATGCCAAGCTTGGATTAGTAACAATGCTTCCCGCGCTAATTCCCGCGTAGACTCTTGTTTTCAAAAGTTCAGGCAGTAATTCAGTTAAGCCTGATTCGTCTAACCAGCGCATTAAATGAGAGGTATTTCCTCCTGAAAAAAATAGTACGTCGGCGGCTTCTAAACGAGGCAACCAGACTTCTTTAGGCAAAGCCGAGATATCAACGATATCAAAGTTCTTTAGTCCTTGTTTTTCTATATTATTTAAATCATTCACAAACCAACCTTTATCATCCTTTTCTATATTCATTGATGTGGGAATAAAAGCGATCTTTGTTTCTGCGGCCCGTTTCCCCACCATCTCAAATAAAGCCTTGGCGATGGATTGGTTGGATAAGCCGTTTGAAGTAAGGAGTAATTTCATAATTATTGTTTAAATCTTTCTTTCAATTGATTATAGCACTCAGTCATTTCTTGTCTAACATCATCAAAGCAGATCTTACTGCGATAATCTCTCTCTATTTTTTCCATGGCCCAGCTAGCAACCTTTTCAAGCGGACTTGTTTTAGTTCGTTCTTGAACTGCGTATTCATAAAAATCTGAATTAAGATGAACAACGGCGTCAGCAGTCGCTAAAATCTTGCCTTCAATTGTTTGCGGGCGATCCGAACCGTGACAGCCATGAAAACGAAGAGCATCATCAACAATAATCTTAATTTCATTTTCATTAAAGCCGGTTTTTACAAGTAGCTCTTTGGCAATTTCAATATTCTTAGCTTCATGTTCAGGATCTTCTCTTTTAATAACTGCGTCTGCAATGTCATGAAGCATTGCTGCGGCAACAGCTAAATCATTTTCGACACCTATTTTTTTAGACAATTTTTCAGCATAATCCGCAACTAAAAAAACATGATTGGCATATAGCCAATCAGACCAATCCGCGCGGTTTGGATTGTGCGCTTCGTAGAGTTTTTTAACTTCTTCTTTAAGATTTTCGATGCGGGACATAAGCCTTATTTAATTCCCAGCTGAACAGTCAATGGAATATTCGAGAAATAGGTCAAAACTGGGAACTTTTCATCTCTCAACTCAATCATTTCAAAATTCTCTCGTTCAATTAATTTAAAATGATTAGTGTCTTGCATGTGTTCTTCCTTAAAAGTTTTATAATCTTTCAGGGTAAAGTCAGCGTCGCCTCTTTCTTGACGCTCAGAATCCGGCTTACGTATTTTTAAAAGCCACAAGAGACCAGCGACAGTTTCAAGGGGTTTATTAAATTTGTACAAAGGTCCAGTCGGAGTTTCTTCCACAACAGTTCCTGCTTCACTAGCCTGTTTATTAAATTCTGTAAATTCAGAATCATTTTGGCAAAAAATACACGCGTAATTTATTGGCAGTTCCTCGCTTCCCGCATACAGCCTACTCAACTCTAAAGCTCTCGGTACTATAAATTCTAAAACTTTAAAGATTGTACTCATATCTTTTTACTCAAATCTTTTATAATCTCAACATTAGGTAGCCCTTTAAAAACAGCAGTCTTAACTAAGAGTTTAGAAACTTGTTTTCCTCCACCAATAATAATCTGATCTTTATTCATTAATAGTTCATCAATTAAAATTTTCCAAGTTGTCGGCAGACCAAAAGGAGTGATACTTCCGTATTCCATTCCTGTTTCTTCAATCACCTTATCAAGCGGCGCTAAAGAAACACGACGCGCTCCTAAATATTTCCGAATAAAGCCGTTTAGGTCGGCGCGATTTCCGACAGGAACTACAATAGCGACAAATTCTAAACTCTCATTTTCTAAACCATTATTTTTCTTTGCTTCGATAATAACGCAGTTAGCTCCATCTTCTGGGTTAACTCCGTAATGTTCGCAAAGTTCTTTACCACCCATGTATTTGGGATCAATTTCTGCGACTAAGGGTCGCATGTCTTCCTCTAAACTTTGCGCCAACTTAATAATTGAATCACTAACTAAGTTGTGATTCTCGTTTAAAGATTTAAATTGGAGAGTTCCGAGAGTTATCATAAAGATAAGAGCTGATGAAATGGTTATTACTTATTTTTCAAAAAATTCTTATAACTCATTTCAAACTCTTCCATAAGATCACTATTAACTGTTTTTGGATATCCAAAGTTCCACCAATCATCTTTTCTATTATCGTCATACCCCCAGGTTCTCATATCAGTATGTATTAATAACTTACGAAATATATCATCAGCGGTCTTCACTCTATCTTCATTATCATAACCCACTTCATTAAGCACTAATCTTGTGTCTAAATCATCCCAATACTCATTCTCATTACCATTGTAAGTTCCATCGGCAATTTCAGTAACGAAGTTTGTCCAATTATTTATATATCTAACAATACCATCCTGCCAATTAGTATCAGGATTTTTCGTTCTAAGATATTCTTTTGCTTCTTCTTCTGACATCATATGATTTATTTAGCTAGTTCTCAAAGTATGGAGATGCAGCAAGCTGATAATGTTGCATACAAACCTATTGATTAATATATGTCTTAATGAGTCTGGCCAAATCAGACCTACCATTTGTTTCTAAATGT
>CAYUIC010000036.1:0-1992 GCA_964444675.1 uncultured Gammaproteobacteria bacterium
AATTGATTGCAAAAAAGGATCGAACTTTGTTCGATCCCTTGCTTTACTTGTTGTTGTTTACTTCTTTTGGTATTTAATGCCAACTTTTTCCCAAAGTTCGCTCAGGGGAATTTTGTGTTTTTTTGCAAACACAGTGATGTTTTTACATGTCTTGTTACTGTCCAAATCCTGGACATCTCTCGGACTCTTACCATACAGACCAAGATTAATAATGTCATCAGCAATCTCTTCCACCGATTCATAAATCGGTTTTCTTTCAAGCTCATTGTTACTGTTGATTCTGTACCTGCGATGCAAGGGAACCTGAAGTTCTCTCCAAACAAACGCCAAGCTTATACCATTACGATTAGCATAGCTTTCAATATTGGCATAGGTTTTACCATTGTCATACCTGCTAATCTCTTTAGGTGTTGATTTGAGTAACTTCTTGTTTTCAAGATCACAACGAATTTCTTCTAAGAAATCATAGATATGAATCTTTGGAGGAGTATATTCAATATTAAGAATCCTACAGAGCTTATCTTTTGATAAGCCATTCTTTTTTGAATAATTAAGAGCAGCCCGGGTAAAGTCTTCTGGTAGCTCTTCCCATTTTTTATTCTCAAATTTTTTATATTCAATCCAAATCTTCAAATCCGCTAAACTTGGTGCGGGTATACGGCTTGTTTCCAGGCCTGATAAAATCCAGAGCACGCCAAGATCAATGGGGCAATCACGGGCGATACGATATACCTTATGGTATAAAAAATTTTTCTTTTCCAGGACGTCATTGACAGTGAGTCCCGAGATAGTAAGGCCGTTTTTTACCAATAAATCAACAACTAATGCGATAGCTAATTTTAATTTTTCCAATTTTTCTCCTTGGTTGTTAATTTGCAATATTTTAAAATATCATAATATTTAAATTTTGTCAACAATTGCTCTATTTCTCTTTGATACTGGCTCTTTACTGAAAAACATTGTATACTATAGATAGTATTAGAGCACATTAACAAAACAAAGGTCGAACACATTGTCCGTGAAGCGTCTCTAGACGCACAATTTTAAACATATGAACAAAATGACTCCTCTCGGCACTATTGCCTTTATCTTGGTTGTAATCGGCGCCCTTAACTGGGGACTTGTCGGTATTTTCAACTTTGACCTCGTCGCCTACCTCTTGGGCGATATGAGCAGCATCTCCCGCATCGTTTATACCTTGGTCGGTTTAAGCGGTATCTATATGATTATCTCTGCTGCCAAGAAAAACTAGCTTTATAGCCTCAAAACCCCGTTTATAGCGGGGTTTTGTGTTATCTCGGACCCCTGCAGCCTGTGCTATAATAAGCATATCTATGAGCCCAAAAAAGAAGCAAAAATTCCTTATTATTGACGGACATGCCCTTATCCACAGGAGCTTCCATGCCCTGCCAACGACCCTCACCACTCATCAAGGAGAAGTGGTTAATGCTGTGTATGGTTTTAGCTCATTTTTACTTAAAGCAATCAAGGAAATAAAGCCGGACATGATCGCCTTGGCGCTTGATAAAAAAGGTAAAACTTTCCGCCACGAACAGTACAGCGATTATAAAGCGACTCGCGTCAAAGCGCCCGATGAACTGTATGCTCAAATCCCCCGAGTCAAACAAGTTGCCGAAGCGCTTAATATACCGATCTTTGAGATTGCCGGCTGCGAAGCCGACGACGTTATTGGCACCTTAAGCGCCAAAGTTAGAAATGCGGAAAAAATTATCGTTACCGGTGATATGGATACCTTGCAACTCGTTGATGACAACACAAAAATCTATACGATGAGCCGCGGCTTTGCCGACAGTATTATTTACAATGAAGCGGCAGTAAAAGAGCGTTACGGTATTACGCCGGAACAAGTAATTGATTATAAAGCTTTGCGCGGCGATCCAAGCGATAATATTCCCGGAGTTAAAGGTATCGGTGAAAAAACAGCTGTGGAACTGTTGCAAGAGTTCAAGACTTTGAAAAATCTCTATAAAA
>CAYUIC010000036.1:2002-5791 GCA_964444675.1 uncultured Gammaproteobacteria bacterium
TTATTGATAATGAGAAAAATGCCTTTATGAGCTATGAACTAGCAACAATCCACCGCGATGTTCATTTTGATATTGATGAAAAAAAATTAACGTTTGGAAATTTTGATCGCGAAAAAGCAATTGAACTGTTTACTGAACTTGAATTCAGATCTTTAATTCCGCGTTTAATGCAGATGGAAGGTGCCAATAAAAAAATCGCCCAAGAGGCGCGCGAAAAAAGGAATATCGGAAAATTTGAAAATAATAAAAAAGACCATCGTTATACGGTTATCACTGACGATAAGGCGTTTAATATCTTTTTAAAGGAATTCAAGAAACAAAAATTCTTCGCCTTTGACACTGAGACCAGCGGACTTGATCCTTTTACCGTTGATTTGCTTGGTATTAGCGTATCTTGGAAAGAAAATGAAGCTTATTTTTTATCGGTGAGGCAAAGTTCATTTAATGGAACTAAAACTGAAAATAATACCTTATTCAATTACCAAAGCAAAGCAAAAAAAGTTGAAATGCATCCCTGGATCATTGCTGTTAAAGCAATCTTTGAAAACAAAGAAATTAAAAAAATCGGCCACAACATCAAATTTGACGTTAAAATATTAAAACAATTTGATATTGATACAAAGGGCATTGATTTTGACACGATGATTGCCGCCTATATTTTAAACTCGGGCAGCCGCCAATATAGTCTTGATGCGCTTTCAATGGAATGGCTTAAATTCGAAAAAATCAGTTCTGAAGATTTGTTGGGCAGCGGAAAAGACAAGCTGACTTATGCGACTGTGCCCGTTGACCGCCTCGGCTGTTACGCCTGTGAAGACGCGGATTACACCTTCAAACTCTATAATAAATTAAAACCGGAACTCAAAAAACAGACTCTTGATATCTTATTTAAGAATATTGAAATGTCATTGATGGATTGTCTGATTGATATGGAGCTGACCGGCATCAGCCTGGATGAAAAATATTTTGCTTTACTTGATAAAGAACTTGATCAGGATATTAAAAAAACAGAAAACACGGTTTGGAAACTCTGCGGCAAAACCTTTAATATCAGCTCACCTAAACAACTGCAAGAGATCCTCTTTACTGACCTGAAAATCTCGAGCGCCGGGCTGGCAAAGACCAAGACCGGCATATCCACCGGCGCCGATGAACTTTTGAAGCTCAAAGGCAAACATAAGGTGATTGATCTGATTCTTTTATACCGCGAGCTGACTAAGCTTTCTTCAACCTATGTCAAAACGCTTCCTGAGTTGATCAATCCCGTCACAGGTCGCATACACACCACCTATAACCAAACCATCGCCGCTACCGGCCGCCTTTCTTCAACCGATCCGAATCTACAAAATATTCCGATTCGCACTGAACTCGGACGAAGAATCAGACAAGGCTTTGTCGCTAAAAAGGGCGCGACCCTCTTAAGCCTTGATTATTCTCAAATCGAACTTCGTCTCGCCGCGCATATCTCTGAAGACCCCGGCATGATTAAAGCGTTTAAAAATCACGAAGATATTCACACAGCAACAGCCGCGGCCATTAACCAAGTGGAGATTGCCGAAGTAACAAAAGACATGCGCCGTGCGGCCAAAGCGGTTAACTTTGGAATTTTATACGGACAAGGTCCACACGGCCTTTCCCAATCCGCTGACATCCCATATCAAGAAGCGCAAGAGTTTATTGCGAATTATTTCAGTGCCTATAAAAAAGTCAGAGAATATATCGATATGACCCTCGCAAACGCGAGAAAAAAAGGCTATGTCGAAACCTTGCTCGGACGCAAACGCTACTTACCTGAAATCAATGCCTCAAATGCCATGATACGTAAATCTGCAGAACGTATGGCCATTAATATGCCAATCCAAGGCACGGCAGCTGATATGATTAAAATGGCGATGATTGAAATTAATAAAATGCTTGCCAGAAAATATACCGGAAAAATCTCTATGCTCCTGCAGGTTCACGATGAATTAATCTTTGAAGGTGAAGAAAAAATCTTAAGGCAGGCAACGCCGGAAATACAAAAAATCATGCAAGAAGTACTGAAATTAAAAGTCCCGATTGAGGTTGACGCAAAAATCGGTGATAACTGGGAAAATATGAAAAAAATATGATGAAAAATATTCAAAACAAAAAAATTGCATTACTGGGTCTTGGTTTGGATAACTATGCCTTGCTTAAATTCATCACAAAGCATGATAAAAAATTACCTATAACGGTGCTTGATCCCCATGACAAAAAAACATTAATTAAAAAATTTCCAGATTTAAAAAAGTATAAAAATATCAGCTATAACAGCGCTAAGCAAAATATCAGTCTTTATAAACACTATGACATTATTTATAAATCTCCCGGCGCTTTTTTCCCTCTTACGCTTCGAAAGAAACTTACAAAAAACAATACACTTGTAAGTTCGGCTATCGATCTTTTCTTTGAACTCACCTTATCAAAAAACATCATCGGTGTGACCGGCACAAAAGGAAAGGGCTCAACCGCCAGCCTTATCGCTCATATTATAAAGAGCTCGAAAAAACGCGTCTTTTTGTCCGGCAATATCGGATCTTCGCCCTTTGATTGTATTGATAAACTCAAACAGGATGATTGGGTCGTACTTGAACTTTCAAGTTTTCAATTGCAAGACATGAACCATGCTCCGCACATTTCAGTGCTAACGAATTTCAGTGCCGAGCATTTGCAGGCGGCCGATCCCAACAATCCGAACCATCATACCAGCCTGAGCGACTATTGGCAGTCAAAATTACGCATAGCAAAACTGCAAAGCAACACTGATGTTTTTATAGCAAATGAAAAACTAAAATCTAAAATAAAAAAAGAGAAACTAAAATCTAAAATACTCTATTTTGCAAAATCAAACTTAGTTTCACTCTTGCCGGGAGAACATAATAAAGAAAATATTGCGGCGGCAGAACTTGCTGCCAAACAATTGGATATTTCAGATGCTGTTATAGCAAGAGCAATAAAAACTTTTAAGGGGCTCGAGCATCGTTTGGAAAAAATCACTGAAAAAAATGGCATTGCTTATTATAATGACAGTTTCGCCACTATCCCTGAATCAACCATCACGGCTCTAAACTCTTTTACTGCACCTATTATATTATTGGCCGGAGGAGCCGACAAAAATAATAACTTTAAAACTTTAGCTAAGCTTATAAAACAAAAAGTTAAATTTATTATTTTATTTAAAGGCAAGGGCAGTGACAGACTGATGACAGCTTTAACAAAGGTTAATTTTCCCAAACAAAAAACTGCCCTGGTCGGCAGCATGAAAGATGCGATGAAACGTGCCCGACGCTATGCTCAGCGCAAAGATGTCATATTACTCTCTCCGGCCTGCGCCAGCTTCGGCGTCTTCAAAAACTATAAAGATCGCGGACAACAATTTAAACGGGAAGCTCTTCGTCGCTAAGCGCGGAAAGTGTTACAGGCGACAAGCTTGTAATCTCAAGATCCTCCCCGCAAGTAGCGCAGGTGACTAAATCTTGCTCGACTGATTCGTCAGCGATAATCACATCGCTATGGCACAAGGGGCACTGAGCAGTGTTCATAATTTTTTGATAATTCTCTCCTACTATTATAGCAAACACTAATAAAACAAAAAACCCGCCAAAAAGCGGGTTTTATTAAACTTATTTGGAAGCTACGTCGGCCAATCAGGAGGGTGATTAACCGACTGAGCCTCCACATAAGAAAATAAAAACGGATGGTTATAGAATAACACATCCGTTTTAATAGTCAAGATTTTAATCTTGCGAAACAATGAAGGTATGAACC
>CAYUIC010000037.1:0-3963 GCA_964444675.1 uncultured Gammaproteobacteria bacterium
TGATAGAACTTTTATCTCAAATTGATATAGATAAAGAGATTCCAACTTCTATGTATAGAGCCGTTGCTGAGATATTTTCTTTTATTTATGATTTATCAAATAAAGCAAAGAAGTAAACTTTAAATATTAAAGTTCATGCGTCAGCGCACGATACAAAAATTAAAGCTATTCTTTCCGACGACACGATTAAAATTGATATTGCCAAAGTTCCTGAAGCAGGAAAGGCAAATGAAACATTAATTAAGCTTTTAAGCGAAGAATTTGATGTTGCAAAAAATAATATAGAGATTATAATGGGAAAATTTTCGGGAGATAAAGTGGTAAAGATTAGCCAATAATGTTTGCCTTGTCAGTAGTTTTTTTACTTGATATAATTTCTTCATCCCTCTGATTATTATTAATTAAAGAGGGTATGAAAAATGAATTTTCTATGGAGGAGAAAATCGACATTTTAATAGAAACCACAGCCCAGATTAAAGAGCATCTTTTTGTGCATGATCAGCGGTTTGATCAAATTGACCGTCGTTTTGACGGTATTGATCAGCGATTGGATTATCATGAAGATTGGCTTAAACGAATCGATAAGAATTTGGAGAATTGCGTTATTAAACCTGAATTTAATAAACTACTTAATCGTTTTGACACCTTAGTGGGAACACTGGAGAAAAGTAATGTTATTTCTTCATACGACGCTGCTCATATTTCCTATACAAAAATTGATTAGTCAGGATTGACATAATCGCTTGAAACTGATAGATTTTTATATCTATCAGTTTTTTGTTCGTTTCAAACTAAATAACATATTGTTACTTAGTAAAGTCCTTCAGAAAGGAGACATGGCGATGTCAAATAAAAACTCGTCATTAGGCTGCTTATCGGTTTCGGATAGGCAGATGAAGAAGTTTTACGAATTAAAAGATCGGGGAATTATCAATCATGATAATTTTCAAAAATTTCTTGAGAATCCAGATATTCTCAACAGTTTTTGCTCGATTTACTTTGCTATAGCGTCGCTAGGCAAAGATCATGTAGTAACCCACAAACAATCATCTAAGTTATGGGTGAAAGCTGCACTAAATCCTAAGCCGCGCCTACTGTATTCTCAGAAAACAATAGAGCAGGCTGCTCAAACAAATAAAAGTGGAGTAACTAATTATTATCTAGTCTACTGCCATGGATTATCATTACTGGAACAAGCACACAATATAGAAATAAATAACAAGTGGTTCTTGGTAACTGATGAGGCTAAATGCATTACAAAAAAGTTTGATGCCGGCTATTATTTAATTGATATGAAAGCTCGTCATGGAAATGCTACATGGGCACAACAAGCGGGAGCTATTCAAAATTGGGGGTCATGTGAACGTGCGCTAGGTGCTTGTGTGTCAGAGCTGCTTTTTGCAGTTTATAAAATACACGGCAAGAGACTCTTGGAAGATTGTTATCATTGGTCTGAATTACAGATTTCTAATGAGGACTATTTGTATATTGGTGGTTTTAATGAAAACGGTATACAATTCCATCCTCGTAATTCTAACTTGGGTGTAGGAGACACAATTCGAGCGGTGAGTTTTAGAAAATACGATAATTTGGAAAGATAAACTAAAGGCGTTGGAAAATCCAACGCCTTTTTTCATATCTATTAAGTTACGGCGTAATTCTATAAATTGTTCGAGGGAAGGGGATTGATTCGCGAACATGTTCCAATCCGCACACCCAGGTGACAATACGTTCAAGTCCAAAACCAAAACCGCCGTGCGGAACCGATCCGTATTTACGCAAATCCAAATACCATTGATAATCCTCAACTTTTAATCCGAACTCTAAGATTCTCTTTTTCAAAGTTTCATAATCATCTTCGCGTTGGGAGCCGCCGATAATTTCTCCGTATCCTTCCGGCGCCAATAAATCTGCGCCTAATACTCGAGTCTCATCTTGCTCATCACGCTTCATATAAAACGCTTTGACTTCAGCCGGATACTTGGTGATAAAAATCGGATTATCAAACTCTTTGGTCAGCATTGTTTCATCATCGCCGCCTAAATCATCTCTGTCTTTGATATCAGAGCCCAATTCTTTTAATTTCTTAACCGCTTCCTCATGACTCATGCGATAAAATGGCTTATCAATATTTTTGAGGACCGTACAATCTCGTTCCAGTATTTCAAGCTCTTTTTGATTTTTCTCAAGTACCGCTTTGACCATAAATCTAATCAAAGCTTCTTGTGTATCAAGGTTATCATTTAAATCAGTAAACGCCATTTCCGCATCCATCATCCAAAATTCCGTTAAGTGACGACGAGTCTTGGATTTTTCCGCACGAAAAGTCGGGCCAAAGTCAAAGACTCGTCCGTGCGCTGCAATGGCTGCTTCAATATATAATTGCCCAGTTTGTGAAAGATAGGTAGTTTCGTCAAAATATTTTACTTTAAACAAATCGGTAGTATTTTCTCCGGCATTTGCGGTAATAATTGGTGAATCGATTTTAGTGAAATTATTTTGACGCATGAAATCATAGCAGGCATGAATCAAGGTATCACGTACGCGCTGGATTGCCCATTGCTTAGGGGAGCGTAACCACAAGTGTCGATTATCCAAAAGAAAATCAATGCCGTGATCTTTTTTACCAATCGGATATTCTTCGGCAATTTGATAATACGCAAAACTGACAACCTGCAATTCATATTCTTCTTTCTTTGGATGCTTGGTTACCATGCCCGTAATTTCTACGGATGTTTCCATGGTGACTTTAGCGGCTTCTTGCCACATCTCTTCACTTAGCTCGTCTGAAGACAGGATTGCTTGGCAAAAACCAGATCCGTCGCGAATCTGCCAGAAGGCGATTTTTCCCGAAGAACGGAAATTATAAACCCAGCCGCGCAGGGTTATTGCCTGTCCGACATAATCTTTTAAGTCAGTGATAAGAATTGCTGTGTTCATAGCAATTATACTATCAACTTAGCCAAAAAAATGCAATCCATGCCAAGATGCGCCTCTTTGGAAAAATTGCTATGATGTAAGAATGAAACAACAGACATTTCGAGCACTATGGATAAGTGTTTTGGCAATACTCATCATATGGATTGCTTGGCGCAGCTTGGTTCCGCTTGGCACAATAAGCTATTCCACTGATCTTACAAAATCAAGCTATCTTTTTGAGGATTTGCTGCCGATTGAGCGCGTAAGCGATAAGCGGATTATTATAGATGAGCCGGTATATTTTACAGTGTATGCTCCGAGAAAGTTTGATAAAGCCGTCGTTACCATGCATTTTGCCGAATCGACGCCGGCATTCGCTTTGGGGGTGGCTCATAATAAAGCAGAGTGGATATATGATTTCAAACCGGTGGCTGAAAACTCCCGCGAGCTTAGACTGGAGTTCAATTTGCATTTGGCTGAACGCCGCAAGGGAAGATATTCGTTTATGATTTCCAATCCCGATATACGCAGCCAAATGAAGAAAATTAATATAGAAGACATTACAGTCCAATTTATCGGACCGCTTTTATGAAATATCCGGCATGGCTACATTATGAAATCCATCTTTTTCTCAGCGTTGGCTTGGGAGTTTTTATACTGTTTGAACTCGCGATTCGGGGATCGATTTTCAGTCTTTTTAACCTGAATTATTGGTTGATTTTATGGATAATCAGTGCTATACTGATAGTGTTTTATCCACCTAAAAATCATACATGGAAGGAGTAATTATTAAGAAATTGGACAGGTATGATGATGATCGCGGCTGGTTGGTCGAGATTTTTCGAAATGACGAATTTTCTTTTGTGCCCGCCATGTCCTATGTCAGCCTGACCAAGCCCGGCGTTGTTCGCGGCCCTCATGAACACAGAGCGCAATCCGATTGTTTTGTCTTTGTCGGACCCGGCAGCTTTGAACTTCATTTGTGGGATCGTCGTTCAGGCAGTGCTACGGAAGGCGATCACGAGATTATTAGCGTCGGTCAAC
>CAYUIC010000037.1:3973-5127 GCA_964444675.1 uncultured Gammaproteobacteria bacterium
CAACAGAACCCGACGATGGTTATTGTTCCCCCCGGCGTTGTTCATGGATATAAGTGCACGAGCGACATACCGGCTTATTCAATTAATTTGCCTGACGCACTCTATAAAGGAGAGGGCAAGAAACAAGAAATCGACGAAATCCGTTGGGAGATTGATCCGGCTTCGCCATATAAAATTTTATAATTTTATTTTTTAAATACATGGAAAAAACAATTTTTGCCCAAATCGCCGACGGGGAAACTCCGGCAGAAATTATTTGGCAGGACTCGAACTTTATCGCATTTTTAGACGTGTTGCCAATTGAACCGGGTCATACAATTGTCGCGCCCAAACGTCAAGTTGCAACCTTGGAAGAATTAAATACCGAAGAAATGTCAGGCTTACTCAAGGTCGTTCAGACTATCGGCTCTGCTATGCTTAGCGGATTGGATGTTAAAGGTTATAGTATCTTTTTGGATAATAAAGATGCTGCCAACCAACATATACCGCATGTTCATTTTCATGTCGTGCCACGCGCCGAAGGCGACGGTCTCGGCCGTTGGCCGCAAACCGCATATGATGCGGGTATTGCCGAGCAGTACGCAAGCAAGATTCGCGAAGCTATATCTTAAACTATGAAAGTTCTCGTTACGGGCGGCGCCGGATTTATCGGTTCGCATTTTATCAGGCTATGGATGGCTTCACATCCTGAAGACAAGATTGTTAATCTTGATGCTTTGACCTATGCGGGACGTCTTGAAACGACGGCTGACTTTTCAGCTAATCCGAATTATAGCTTTGTTAACGGTTCAATCTGCGACGAAAAACTGGTCGAAGAAGCCATGCGCGGTTGCGACTTAGTTGTGCATTTTGCGGCGGAAACGCATGTTGACCGCTCAATTGCTTCAAGTAAGGAATTTATCTCTACAAATATTGAAGGCACACGCGTCCTGTTGGACGTCGCACGTCGCGCCCCCAAGCCGCCACGTTTTCATCACATTTCCACGGATGAAGTATTTGGTTCATTATCAGCTTCCGATCCGAAGTTTAGCGAAGATACGCCGTATGATCCAAGAAGTCCATACAGCGCTTCCAAAGCGGCCAGTGATCATTTGGTGCGCGCCTATTTTCATACGCATAATTTGCCTGTAACCATTTCTAACTGCAGTAATAAT
>CAYUIC010000038.1:0-4934 GCA_964444675.1 uncultured Gammaproteobacteria bacterium
AAGAGTTAGTCTCTCTTTCAAAAATTATGAATAAGCGTTTCTTTGTCATCGTACCCTATGATCCGATGTCCGATAAGAAAAAAGGATTTATTTCCCGTTTAACCGAAACATTCAGTCCCACTTCTTTGATTAAGATGAAAGAAGAGAAATTTATGCGTTTGCGTAAAGAGCTCGGGCGAAGAGTTGATACGGTTATTTCCGGTTTAAGCTCTATCGGTCTGAACACAATTGAACTGGATACCCAGAGTCTGATTGAACTGTATTATAATACCTATAATCCTGTCACTGCCGCCAATGAGCACTTGGCTGAAGTTGAAAAGTTGCGTTTAGAAGAATAAGACAATATGCCAAAATTTTTCGAATTATTATTCAAGAAGAAAGCCAAACCCGAAGATCTCGAGGCGGAAGCTGCTGAGAAAAACGGTATTTTAAGCACCCCGGCCGGTGAAATTGAGCGTTTTGATACCGAAGCGAAAACAGCCGAAGATATTGTTTCCGAAGAAAAGACTTTCCGCCGCGGTTTGCTCTCCATCAATGAATTATTGGCTCCGGAAAGCATGGAGATTACACCGCACTATCTTAAGTTGGGCGGAAAATTTTTGCGTACCGTGTTCGTCGTGTCATATCCCCGTTATATCAGCGTGGGTTGGTTCGCTCCGGTAATAAATCTAAACTCAACTTTTGATATTGCGATGTATTTTTATCCGGTTAAGAGCGCAATTATTTTAAAACAATTAAAAAAGAAAGTCGGTGCGCTTGAAGCCCAGATTATCGGCGATGCGGAAAAGGGTTCGCCACGCGACCCGCTTCGTGAAACCGCCTTGCGCGATATTGAAAATTTGCGCGACTCGCTGACTCAAGGCACGGAAAAGTTTTTCCAATTCGCATTGTATGTTACTCTCTATGCCGATTCGGTTGAAGAGCTCGACCGTTTGTCTGACGTGGTTGAAGATATGTTCGGCGCGCGTCTCGTTTATTCAAAACGTGTTTACTATCAGGCAGAGCAGGGCTTTAATTCGACACTGCCGTTAAATAATGATGAATTGTATATCGCCTTTAACATGAACTCATCGCCGGTCGCCTCGTCTTTCCCGTTTGTTTCAAGCGAGCTTACTTCCGATAATGGAATTTTGTATGGTATAAACCGTCATAATAACAGCTTGATCCTCTTTGATCGTTTCAGTTTGCAAAATGCCAACAGCGTTGTATTTGCGACATCCGGAGCGGGTAAAAGTTATGCCATTAAATTGGAAATTTTGCGCAGTTTGATGATGGGAACGGAAGTCATTGTTATCGATCCTGAATATGAATATAAGCATTTGGCCGAAGCGGTAGGCGGTACCTATATTAATATTTCGCTTGCTTCACAAAGTAAGATCAACCCGTTTGACCTGCCGAAAGCAGTCGGAGATCAAACTAAGGTTGAAGATATTATCCGTTCAGCCGTCATTACTTTGAAGGGTTTGGTACGTTTAATGATCGGACAATTGAGTTATGAAGATGATTCGATTGTCGATCGCGCCTTGCTCGAAACCTATGCCAGAAAAGACATTACGCCGGACGTCGATTTGACCACGGCTGAACCGCCGATTATGCAGGATTTTGAAGAGATTCTCGAAGGTATGGAAGGTGGCGCGAGCCTTGCCACTCGTATGAAAAAGTATACAGAAGGAACCTTTGCCGGCTTGTTCAACAGCACGACCAACGTTGAAATGGATAACCAGTTGGTTTGTTTTTCAGTCCGCGATTTGGAAGATGAGCTCAGACCAATGGCGATTTACACCATTATCAATTATATCTGGAATGAAGTTCGTTCCCAAGTTCGCAAGCGTATCCTTGTTATCGACGAAGCTTGGTGGATGATGCAGCAGGAAGACAGCGCCAAATTTATTTACGCGTTGGTTAAGCGTTGCCGTAAATATTATCTCGGAGTCACAACAATTACCCAAGACGTCAACGACTTTTTGCGCAGCCCGTACGGACAAGCGATTGTTACCAACTCTTCACTGCAAATTCTGTTGAAGCAATCTCCGGCGTCGATTGATCTTATCCAAAAAACCTTTATTTTAACGGAAAGCGAGAAATATCTCTTGCTGGAATGCGGTGTCGGTGAAGGTATCTTCTTTGCCGGCAACAAGCACGCTGCGATTAAAGTTGTTGCGTCGTATGTCGAAGACCAACTGATTACTTCCGATCCGCGCCAGTTGCTCGAAATAGAAGAAGCAAAAAAACAAATGGCTGACCAACTGTCTCAGCCGACTTCCATTAAATCATTAACTTCATAAACGTATGAACAAAAAAGCGCTCGCCCTGATTGCCGGCGGACTTGTTGTCTTGGCTCTCATCATCTATTTTGTCTTTTTCTATAATTTCAATGAATCGGCTCAAAATACGAATGAGCCGACTCCGCAGAATACAACTGCTGAACCGGTTGTTTCAAAGTCCACGACACCGGCCACCAATGCGACTCCGCGTAGCGCGGAAGAACAAAGCCGCGACAGTGCCAACCAACTCGCTATTTATTTCGGCGAGCGCTATGGAACGTCCTCAACTCAGGCTGATTTCAGCAATTTGACCGAACTGGAAATGTTCATGACTGACGCGATGCGCGACCGTACCCGGGCGTATGTCGCCGCCGAACGCAAGAAAGTGAACGGAGTGCCTGAATATCAATCAGTGGTAACTCAGGCGATACTGGTTAATTTTGTGACGTTTAGCGATTCGAGTGCAACAGCCGAAGGTACTGTTAAAACAAAGCGCCAGGAGACGGACGCCGCTGGAAAGGTAAATTCCAAAGATCAGGACTTGTCCATTGTCTTGAAAAAAGTTGGCGGCGAATGGAAAGTTGATCAGGCGACCTGGAAATAATCAATTACATATATGAAAGGAGGGGTAAGGAGCATTGCGTCTTTTTTGACCCAATGCTTTTTAGATTCAATCTATC
This sequence comes from uncultured Gammaproteobacteria bacterium, assembly GCA_964444675.1. GTDB lineage: Bacteria > Patescibacteriota > Patescibacteriia > Patescibacteriales > Patescibacteriaceae > Patescibacterium. The sequence continues at coordinate 2,945 of CAYUIC010000038.1, forward strand.
CAAAGTATTGCTTACATTGCGACGTTGAGGGTTCGTATTGGTGCATGAACTGTAAAAAATTTCCAATTAAGGCGTGGGATAATCAGTTGTCTTTGATTGGAGAGAAATATTTTGATGAAATATATTGTTTGGGGGATTATGAAGATCCAATGCTCGGCGAGTTAATTAAGGCGTGTAAATATAAGTTTGTAAAAGAGTTGTGTGAAGATTTGGGTGAATTGTTGGCTCAAGAAATAGAGCTGAAAAAATTAGATGGAGTAATTGTGCCGGTACCTTTAAGTAAGCGTCGTATGGCCTGGCGCGGTTTTAATCAAGTGGAAGAGATAGCAAGGGTCATTGCTGTGAAAAACAACCTGCCAAGCAGCTTTTGTTTAATGAGAGTAAAACATAAAAAAGCTCAGGCAAAATTAAGTGAAGCTGAGCGGCTTGAAAATATGAAGGATTGTTTTGAAGTTGTGGGAGAAGTGCCCAAGACGGTTATTTTGGTTGATGATGTCATTACAACAGGAGCGACGATTAACGAATGCTCCAGAGTGTTGCGTTTCGCCGGCGCCGAGAAGATTGTTGTGTTGGCTTTGGCAAAGGGATAGGGACCATTGTCTGAACCGCGAGATACCTCAGATGAGCAGATTAACACTGATACTCTACCAAACTATCTGTGTATATCAGAAAATCAGCGGTATCTGCGGTTCAGACAGGAGAAAAGATTACTTTAATAATCCCTCTTTTTTCATCGTTTTAATATTTTTCTCAATTAAATCTATATTAACACCTAAGGCTTCAGCAATAATTTTATTTGAATGCTTTCCATATAAAAGTGTATATTTTAAAATCTTTGATCGTAATTCACGATTTGATCCCTTAAAGGGCGATTGTTTGGCATAATGTTTTGAACGCCGGCTCGGATTAACTCGCGTCGCTTTTAACATTGCGCCATAGTCCATCAAGCCGTAATACCATTCTCGCGGATTTTTCTTATCAAGAGTTTTATCAATGAGAGGCAGAATATCTTTATCGTCGATATCTTTTTGATCATTAAAAAAGCAATGGATATAGACGCTCCTGATATTTGTTTCAATCAATGGCACGGCGATATTATAGGCGAAAGCGAGTAAGTCTCCCGCAGTAGCGGGACCGACGCCGGGAAGCGCTTCTAGATCTTTTCTGTTTTTTGGAAATGTGCCGTTATAATCTTTAATAATAACTTGCGCTGCTTTTTGAAGATTAACCGCGCGACGATTATAGCCTAAGCCCTGCCAGACACTTAAAACTTGTTTTAAAGGCGCTTCTGCCAAACTTGAAAGATCGCCAAACTGCAATAAAAATTCATTATACTTTTCAATAACGCGTGGCGCCTGGGTTTGTTGTAACATTATTTCTGAAACTAAAATCTTATAGGGATTTTTGGTTTTGCGCCATGGAAAAACGCGCCCATGAGCGCGGTAATAATCACGGATTACTTTTTTAAATTGAGAGGTCGTTATAGTTTTAAAGCTTTAGCGAGCGCTTCCGAGATAGATTCATCGGTGCGTTCGATATTTTCAGAAAGGTAGGGGAGGAGATTGTCTCTGACAAAAATGGGATTAACGTCTGCCAAGAAAATAGAGAGGCGGTGTTTTGTCTTGCTCTTAAATTCAAAATATATTTTTTTCAAATTGTCCGCCGGTTTATAAACGATTGAAAAATTGCTGATCTCGTCATAGTCATAAAATTTTCGACCAATAAAGATTCCTTCCGTAGTCAATGAAATATTTACGCTTTGAGGATGACGAGCGTCATTCATGATCAAGACAAAGCCGCCAATAATAACAATTACGGCAAATAGAAAATTTCCTGTCATCACGGCATAGCCTATCATCGCAATCGCGATTAAGCCGAACAGCAAATACCACGCTTTGCCGCGTTGATGCTTCTCATATTCGGGGATATCCCAGCTGATAATCTCAACTATCTCAGCGTTTGGGTCTTGGTTTTCAGGCATACGTAGATT
>CAYUIC010000039.1:0-4304 GCA_964444675.1 uncultured Gammaproteobacteria bacterium
CGCAAAATACGAGTTGATTTGTTATTAGGAATATCAAAACCGAAACGCTTATTCAATTTATAGCGTCCGACGCGGTCAAAGTCATAACGGTCAAAACGGAAAAACATTGAATGAATCAATGACTTGGCGTTATCGGCCGTAGCCAAATCGCCCGGACGAATTCTCTTATATACTTCAATCAAGCCTTCAGCTTCGTCTTTGGCTGTATCTTTGCCCAAGGTAGCTTCAATATAATCTACCTCTCCCTGATTGGCTTCTTTAAATAACGCGCGGATTTCAGCATCTGAACTGTAACCAAAAGCACGCAACAGTGAAGTAACCGCCACTTTGCGTTTTCTGTCGATACGAGCCCACATAACTCCGGAAGCGTCGGTTTCAATTTCAATCCAGGCACCGCGGTTCGGGATAATTTTGGCACCATAATGTTTGCGGCCGCGGATCTGTTCTGCCGTAAAGATAACACCCGCGCTGCGAATAAGCTGGGAAACAATGGCACGCTCAATGCCGTTGATAATGAAGGTTCCGTTCTTGGTCATGATCGGGAAGTCGCCCAAAAAGACTTCCTGAGTCGTTTTCTGATCATTCTTCTTATTTAACAAAGTAGTCTCGACGCGCAAAGACGCTTCATAAGTCACGTTCTTGGCTTTACTTTCGGCTTCATTAAACTTAGGTTCGTCAAAATAGTATTTGCCAAAATGCAATTCAAGGTCACGGCCGATAAAATCCGTAATCGGCGAAATCTCGTCGAAGAGGTCAGCCAGCCCCTCTTTCAGGAACCAGGCGTATGAATCCTTCTGCACTTCAATCAGGTCGGGCATCGGGATAGCGGCGTCCTGATTGGTAAAATATGTGCGGCTGTTTAAAACTTCAGCCGGAGCAAGTGTGGTTTTGGGCATAGGCGAAATTGAATAATACGGCAAAAATCTCAACGAGTATTGAGATCTTCAAATATAAAAATTAATTTAATTGTTGGAAGGGTTAGAGCGGCGAATATGATTATAAAAAAACCCTTTAAAGACACAAAAAAACGGCCTGTTTGATACAAATCTGTGTATTGTTAGACGAGTGAATACACGCGTGGGCCGTTTACAAATAAAGCTTCGAAAAGCTTTTTTATACTAACAGCATATTTATAAGATGTCAACAGCTTGGGTGCTCTATCTTAAAAAAATGTCAAGATAGGTATTTTTTATTTAATATAAGCTATTTAACAAGATATCACCTGATTTCCCCTTTAGGCTCTTTTATGACTTATCCACAGTTTGTAACAAGGCGGCTAATTCTTCACGGCAGACTGTTCTATCATCCCAGGCTTCTTTCTTACCATTTGCCCTGCAAATAGCCTGTTCTGAACCTTTGCCGGTTATCAAGACAATATCGCCGGGCTTAGCCTGAGAAAAAGCCAAGCGGATGGCTTCTCGACGAGAAAGCAGGGTAAACAAATCTTGATTGCGGACCTTGCCGCTCTGCTCCGCTCCAATGGCCACGGCTTCGATAATACTCAGAGGATTCTCATCATAGGGGTCTTCATCCGTCACAATGGCAATATCGGCTTGTTTACCTGCCAGTTCGCCCAAGACTGAGCGGCGGGCCTTGTCTCGTCCCCCGCCGGCTGAGCCCAAGACGTGGATAATACGGCCATGGGGCATCTCATTGATTGTCTCATACAACTTTCCTACGGCATGAGGCTCAAAGGCATAATCGACCACCACCATAAAATCCTGGCCTGCTTCAATTCTCTCAAGACGTCCCGGAACTCCGGCAACATTTTCAAGACCGGGAGCCAAACTCTGAATATCCAATCCCCGCATCAAACCGACGCTGAGCGCCGCCAGAATATTATGCATATTAAAGCGGCCGAGCATTTGAACTTTTATTTTTTTTCCATTAACGACTAAGGCTCTTTTTGTTTCATTCTCTACAATTGATCCGCTAATCTGTTGCACATCCTCAGGAATGGATTCATGTTTTTCATCTTTAATAAAAAATGCGCATTTCTCTTCTGCCCAAAAATCCATAAAATATGGCGAGTGCTTATCATTAGCATTAACGATTGCGGTTTTCTTAACGCGGTGCAAACTTAATTTCTTAACCCCTTCGGCTTTAGTGACAAAACCTTTGTCGTCAACGTATTTAGTTTTACAATCCTTTAAACGCGTAAAGAGCATTCCTTTGGCTTCTTTATAATGCTCAAAGCTGCCGTGAGCTTCAATATGCTCCGGGTACAAACCGGTAATTAACACGGTGTCATAATTTATAAAACGATGACGGTATTGGATAATCCCCTCGCTCGATGTTTCGATGATGGCATACTGGCAACCATTGCGCAGCATGGCGCGCAGCATCTTGTGCGTAAATAAGCGACCCACCATAGTCATTTTTTTTGCGTTCAACCAATCGCTATTTCCGTCGGAAAACATAGCGGTTGAAGTGAAGCCAACTTTATATCCCGCCTCGCGCAACATTTGTGCGATTAAGTATGTAGTTGTCGTCTTTCCCGTTGTGCCGGTAACGCCAATAACAACCAACTTGTCAGACGGCCAACGATAAATAATATTTGCCGAAACGCCCAACAAAAAATGATACATGGGCCAGGCCATGTTAAATAGTTTTTTCGGAATGAATTTTTTTATTTTCTGTAACACTGCATCCATAGTTTTAAAAAAGACGACGTAAGCCGCGCAATACAGTATAACCTGTATAGGCGCTCGGTTCAAGTATCAAATCAAAGGCTCCGGGATAAACTATATCGCGTCCGCCAAAACCGCGTTTAAAGCGCGTAAAGCCCGGCCACTTCAATGAATCAACGCCATGCCAATCATAGTGTTTCAAACCCTCGGCTTTAGCATACATCATCATTTCCCAGTGCAACGCAAACGGCGCCATGACTTCTCTTTTCATAGAGCTTGAAGCGCCGTGAAGATAGGTCATGGTATTGCCAAATCGTGCAAAAATACCGGCAGCTAACACGTGATTATTATCTTTAATAGTGGCAAGCTGCGCTGCGCCGCTTGCAATCATCGCTCGGTAATAATCGGCCGGGTGAGACGTGAAATTATCGCGCGCGCTCGTTTCCTTGATTAACCTGATAAAAGCATCAACATCGCTGTCTTTATACAGAAAGGATAAACCTTTCTTAAGACTCAGCCGAATATTGTAGCGAGTTTTCGGATGCATATTCGCGAGCAAATCTTTTTCTTCTTGATCAAGGTCGGTATAGAGGGTGCGGCTCGGCTGAAGATCCGCGATATGTTTGGCGCTAGTTTCCTCGTACGAAGCGTCAGGCTCAAAACGAACAAACATGATATTTTTCCCACCCAGGGTCTTTTTAAATTCTTTAAGGAATTCTTTCCACGCATTTGTATCCGCCAAAAACGGACCGCGTGGAATATAATAATATTTTTTCCCAAAAGGAAGTTTGTGTTCAAAAGCGGAGAAATATTTTTCACCAGTACCATTCTCTACGACAAAAAGGTGCGGCGTATGGCCAACCATTTCTTGGAACTTGAGCCATTTGCTTGATTGCAAAAGTTGGCAGGGTGCGCAAGACTCTTGATACGCATCAAGCTTTGCCAGCTTATGATCATTAATTGTTTCTTCGCGTATGGTCATCTTATTGCAAAGAAAGTATTTGCAGTCCGGAATCAGCCATATCGGCCTCGGACCAATATTTCATTTCTTTAGTCTTTGCGATATAGGTAATTCTTTTCTCTACACTGCGTCCACTATATTCACCGGTTGCCGGATCAAATTCCTCAAAGATAATCAAATCTCCGATATTGCATTCAAAATCATCAAGACGACAATCAAACGATTTCGAACCGTCCATTAACGCTCTAAATTCTTCGGGCCAGGTTTTCTTTTTGATTTCCATAGTGTTTTTTATCCCTCACCCCGTCCCTCTCCCTCTTTGAGGGAGAGGGTGGCCGAAGGCCAGGAGAGGGAGTTAATTAAATGTTTTTCAATGCCGCCTTTACTCGTTCACCGCTGTCTGTAATGTTTGAGTCAACTTTGCTTAATGCGTCTCGTGCTTGTGTTGCGCTATAACCAAGCGAAACTAATGCTTGGATCTCATCAGAACCGCCAACTTCTCCGCCGACAATACTAATATCGCCAACTTTTGATTTCAATTCTAAAATTACTCGTTCCGCAGTTTTTCGACCAACTCCGGATACTTGAGTTAAGGTATCAACTTCACCGTGTGCAATCGCTGAGCGAAGGCCAGCCGTTGAAGAAACGCCCAATATCGCTAACGCAGATTTAGGACCGACGCCGGAAACGGAAAGTAGAGATTCAAATAAATC
>CAYUIC010000040.1:0-3698 GCA_964444675.1 uncultured Gammaproteobacteria bacterium
GCTCAACTGGTAGAGCAACGGTATCGTAAACCGTAGGTTGTGGGTTCAAGTCCCATGGTCGGCTCAAAGTTATTTTTAATAAATAAAGGAGGACGCGTGTCACAACGAAACGATTATCCTGTTTTCATCCAATGGGACGAAAGCGGAACGTCATGCAAAATACATCTCAATGACGGCACGGAAAGTGAAAAATTCGATTCCAAGGAAGCGGTGCTAGAATACATTCAACTTGCATATAGCTGTGACTTCATGAGCAAGCAAGAAAAGGTTAAACTAAGCACTGAAATTTTCAAGGATGTTGATTTACTGGACACAAAACACGAAGCGATACAACAATGGGTATATGCAACCATGAGAAATTAAGCCAGATTCAAACAACAAGGGACCTTCAAGGTCCCTTTATCTTGACTAAAAACTTGATATGTGACATAATCAAACATTAATAACAAATAATATATCAAAGGAGGCATCTTGCCAGAAAATGAAAGCGGTTTTCTCAAGACCGTAAGTTACTTTGAAAAATGCCCCAACTGCGGCGGGCATGGTCATATTGTTCTTTCCGATAAGACCGAAAGTGAAGAATTTGACTCCATAGAATTAGGGCTGGAGATTGCCTTGCAGCTCTACGAGCAAAGGAAACTCTTGCCTCAGGAGTACGAATTCATTGAAAGCTCTATCAAAGATTCAAAGATGATTGAGACCAAAGAGGAAGCTGAGGCTCATGAACGTCTTTTCAATGCGATTCGCAACCATATTCTAAATAAAATGAACCCTGGTTTCGATTGTCCGTTTTCAGAAAATTGATCTTTATAAAAAAGAGGCCACGCCTCTTTTTTATTTTTTGAAAAAATATTTTATCCAATTACCGAGATTACCGGTCAACCGAGCTTCGGTGCGCTCGGCCGGCGGCGCCGGCGGCAAAGCAAAAACATTAGTGGCCGAAGGATTAGAGCTTTCCTCTCCCGGGCGTCCCTCAATAACGGCGACTTCTTCACCGGGTTTTTTATAATTAAGCTTAGTGCGCGCTTCCTCTTCGACAAACTGATCGGACTGCATATAATCCAATACCTGTTTAAGACTTGAATTTTTATGCTCAAGTTCATTAACTTGCTGTTCCAGCTCGGCAACCTCACGGTCGATGGCTCGTTTCTGGCGCCAATTCTTTGTCAGAGGCACGGCAAAAACCGCCAGGAGTCCCAGCAATATAAGAGTCACAAGAAATTGTCGGCTGAATATCAGTTTGATCAGGTTCATAATGGTCGGGCTGCCCGGAATCGGACCGGGGCTACATGCACCCCATGCACGCGTACTACCATTATACTACAGCCCGAAATAAAAAACTCTTTCATTTTGCTCCAGCCTCATCAGAGCCTAGATTTAAGCATTGGCCTTAATTACAGTGGGGTTTTCCCTGCCGAGCAGAGAAAGCGACAGATTATACTAGACGCGAGACGAATCCGGCTTCTACTATAATCTAACGCATTTAACCCCCTAGCGATCCTCCAGTCGCTCACGAGCGACGGGAAAAGAAATGTGCCAATCTTATAAAGTTTGATCCAAAACTTAATTCCAGGATTAACAAAGCTGGGGCGAAAAGAAAGAGCTTTATATCCCTATGGTAGCACAAAAAAACCGCCCGGAAAAGGGCGGTTTTTAAGATACTTTGTGAATTTATTTCTTGATAGAATCCAAATTCATGTCGTACAAAATATGTTCCTGATTTGAGTTATAGTTAATAATCTCAGAGTCGTTAAACCAGATTTTTATTTCACGCTCAGCTTCTTCCGGTTTATCCGAGCAATGGATAATATTTCTGACAGCTCGTCCGGCGACGCCGGCCAAAGCATATGAGTCAAGACTAAAATCACCGCGGATTGTGCCAACTCCGGCGCTAATCGGCTCTGTTGTACCAACTAATTTTGTGACTACTGAAACAGCTGAATTTCCCTGCGCAATCATGCAGACTACCGGACCGCAGGTCATAAAATCCACTAACTGGCGGACAATATCTTTGCCGTATTCAATCGGCTCCTTTGTCACCGCTAAACCTTGTTTCGCAAATTCTTCAGCAATGCCTGTGCCCTTCTTGAGGAACCATGCATCATCCTTATTATAGTGAGTCCAGCACTGATCTTCGCTCGCCATAATCATTTTTAAAGCAGTGATTTTAAGGCCGGTTGCTTCAATGCGGGAAATTATAGTACCCACCAGAGAGCGTTGAACGCCATCAGGCTTAACGATAATAAAGGAACGTTCTGTTTTAGGATCTTGAGCCATACAATAATATCTAATAATAACTACCCCGATTATAGCTATGAACAGCCAATTAAGCAAGTCTTAGCCCTGAATAAACTAACTCCGTCGCTCAAGAAGCTGATTGTTCCTTCTTGATCGGTTCTGAAAAGTTTAATGCCCAAGCGCTCTAAGCGCTTGACGATAAGAAGGGTCGGATGCCCGTAACTATTGTCCTTCCCGACCGAAGCAACGGCGTAGAGAGGCTTTACCGCGTTCAAGAGAGCTTCTGATGAACTTGTGTCAGAGCCATGATGTCCGAGTTTGAGAACTTCGGCCTGCAAGCCGGTTTTATCCGCAAGAATCTGTTGTTCTGCGGGCTGTTCGGCGTCGCCGGTAAATAAGAAGTCCATCTGCCCAAAACTTAGCTTAAAGACAATTGACGCGTTGTTCGCAGTATCCAATTTTTTTCCCGACATTGATTGCGCAGGAAAAATAAAATCAAAATTCACGCCGTCAATTTGAAAATCTTTGCTCCAGGGACGCAGCACAAGCGATTTTTCGTCTGCAACCAGGCCGAGCAATTCTTCATACGATGCCTGGTGCGCCGGATAGTCCGTTGCCATAAACGCCGCCACCTCATAACGTCTAAACACCGCTGCCAATCCGCCGTAATGGTCATCATGGGGATGACTGAGAATGACCATATCAATTTTCTTTTGCCAAAATGGTAATTCTTCTCCGAGTCGACGCAGAATGCTTTTATCCGTCGGTCCGCCGTCAATTAAAATTGTCTTGCCGTGCGGAGTTTGAATTAATGCGGCGTCGCCCTGACCGATATCAAGAAAATCAACTTCCAAGCGTTCATCTTCCTTATACAAAAATAAAAACGCTACTGCGATAATGGCAATACACACTATTGCCAACGCCGCAAAGCGTCTTATCCCCTCCTGTCTTGTCATAACTTATAAATTCTTGGTCAAGGCGTCGCTCAATGTTTCTTTTTCTTGCACACCGGTAAAACGTTCAGCCGGTTCTCCGTTCTTAAAGACAATCAAAGTCGGAATGCTCATCACTCCATACTGACGTGCGATTTCAATCGCTTGATCAGTATCTAATTTGCCAACGACGGCTTTGCCTTCCATATCATGAGCCACTTCATCAACGATTGGAGCTTGGGCCTGACACGGACCGCACCAGGGCGCGTAAAAATCAACTAACACGGGTTTTGACTTGGACACTTCCAAAACTTCCGTTGCAAAATTGTCTTTGGTAAATTGGCTTGGCATAGGATTGCAATTAGTATAAGTACAGGCAATTATATCATGATTGGATTAGCTTGCCAAGAACCTTTTGCCTCGGATTTTTCGGTGAAAAGTAATGGCAAAACGGTGAGCCTCGTCGCGAACTCGCTTGATTAAATGAAGGGCCGGCGACGCCAACGGTAGTTCTAAAGCCTTAGCCTC